>NZ_JBJJLR010000028.1:0-74801 GCF_046230975.1 Pseudomonas sp. KCJK9058 | reverse complement strand
CGACGGCCGATGCCCAGCCACCAACATGTGTCCACCACCAATCCGGCGTCGGAGCGGATTTACCCGCGAATACGGTAGCGGCGGCAACGGTGAACGGCCGGTGGAAATTGGCCAGCAGGCCCGGCCTCTTCGCGGGTGAACCCGCTCCTACGACGGCCTGTGCCCCGCCACCAACATGTGTCCACCACCAATCCGGCGTAGGAGCGGGTTTACCCGCGAATACGGTAGCGGCGGCAACGGTGAACGGCCGGTGGAAATTGGCCAGCAGGCCCGGCCCTTTCCCGGGTGACCCCGCGCCTACAGGTGCAGTACCCGCGGAGAGGCCTGCTCAGGCGACGCAAGCCTCCAACGCTTGCGCCTCAACCCCTAGCAACCGGCTGATCCGCGCACAGTCATCTTCCCGGCGCAACTCGGCAAACAACACCACCGCTTCGGGGTAACTGCGAGTCAGCATCGCCAGCCACTGCTTCATCCGCCCCGGCGCATAACGCGGCGACAATTTGGCCTGGGCCTGGCGCCAGAACTCACGCAACAGTGGCAACAAATCATGCCAGCTCATCGGCTGATAGTCGCGCCCGTCCCGCGCCGCTGCAATCTGCAGGCCCAGGTCCGGGCGCGATACCAGCCCACGCCCGAGCATGATGTCTTCAGCGCCACTGACCTCGCGGCAACGCCGCCAGTCATCGACCGTCCAGATCTCGCCATTGGCAAATACCGGGACCTTGACCACATCCTGCACCCGCGCCACCCACTCCCAGTGCGCTGGCGGCTTGTAGCCCTCAACCTTGGTCCGTGCGTGCACCACCAGGTGTGCCGAACCGCCCTCGGCCAGCGCCGTGGCGCACTCCAGTGCCCCATCGGGGCTGTCGAAGCCCAGACGCATCTTCGAGGTCACCGGAATGTTCGCCGGCACCGCACGCCGCACTTCACGCACAATGGCGTGCAGCAACTCCGGCTCTTTGAGCAGTACCGCGCCACCGCGCGACTTGTTCACCGTCTTTGCCGGGCAACCGAAGTTCAGGTCGATCACCGGCGCCCCAAGCTCGCAAGCCAGTGCGGCGTTTTCCGCCAGGCATACCGGGTCCGAACCCAGCAATTGCACGCGCATGGGCACACCGGAAGCCGTGCGCGCGCCCTGACGCAGTTCAGGCGCCAGCTTGTCGAACGAGGACGCCGGCAGCAGGCGGTCGCACACGCGAATGAACTCGGTGACGCACCAGTCGATACCGCCCACACGGGTCAATACGTCGCGCAGGATGTTGTCGACCAGCCCCTCCATCGGGGCCAGAGCAATTTGCATGTCGGGGTCTCAGCGGAAAAAGCCGGCAGTTTAACAAAAAATGCCGGCGACTCAGGCGCCGATCAGCGCCGGACCGTAACCTTCGACGAATTCCGCCGGCATGCGCCTGGGCTTGCCGCTGGACAGCTCGATGCAGGCAAAGGTGGTTTGCGCGCGCAGCAGCGTCACACCATCGCGCGGGCGCTTGAGCTGAAACCGCCGCGTCATGCGCAGGCGTTGGTCCCAGTCAATGATCCAGGTGGCCAGCTGCAGCTCATCGTCTTCATAGGCGGCGGCCAGGTAGTCGATTTCGTGGCGCACCACAGCCATCGCCCGGTCAAGGCGCCGGTACTCGGCCAGGTCCAGCCCCAGACGCTGGGAGTGGCGCCAGGCGCAGCGCTCAAGCCAGGTGACGTAGACGGCATTGTTGGCGTGGCCAAGGCCGTCGATGTCCTCGCTGCCGACGCGCAGGTCGATGACGAAGGGTGTTGCCAGGTCCCAGCTCATTTTCGCTTCCTTGGCGCAAAAGGCGATTTAGCAGCGATCTGCGGGGCAATGTCCAGCCCCAGCGAGCCTGAAGCGGTCGTTGTAGGAGCGGGCTTGCCCGCGAATCAGACACCGCGGTGGGTGGCACCGGCGATGCCGATGTTCGCGGCTGAAGCCGCCCCGACACTGACCGCTTCAGCCCGAGCCAGCAATTCGAGCACGGCGTCACTCAGCCGCGGGTCGGCCAGCACCCGCTGATGCCCACCCCCTTCCAGCAGCATCAGCCGGCTGTCGAACCAGGCCTTGTGGATCACATGTGCCTCATCTGCGGGCACGAGAGCATCATCGGCGGCATGCACCACCAGCCCCGGCAGTTCCAGCTGGTAACCCGTGACATCCAGCCGCGCAATCTGCATGCCCACATCGCGCTCGATCTGGCGAATGAACGCTGCCCGTGCCCGGGCTGGCAGCCCCAGGCGATGGGCAAAACCACGCAACACACCGAGCAACCGCGCCGGCGCTGCAATGCTGACAGCCGCCTCTGTACGCAGCCCCATCTGCAAAGCCAGCAGCACGCTCGCCCCACCCATGGAATGGCCAATGACTGCACGCAAGGGCGGCAACTCAGCCGCAGCCTCAAGCAGCGCCCGGGCAAACAGCACCACATTCGCCTGCTCGCCAGGCGAACGACCATGCCCAGGCCCTTCCAGCGACACCACCGTATGCCCCGCCTGAACCAAAGTCTCGATCAAGGCGGCAAACTGCGTTGGGCGCCCTTCCCAACCGTGCATCAGCAGCACGGTCGGCCCTTGACCCCAGCGCAAGGCAGACAGACCGAAGCGCAGTGTAATGCGCTCGGCCCTGGCCAGCACAGGCAGCTCCCAATCCCGCGGCGGCAGGTTGCGCGGGGTCATGAAGGCACGGCGCATCTTGCCCGCGACATGCTCGGGGGCCAGGCGGCCCAAGGTGCCATTGACACCGCGAATCCAGCTCAGGGTGGTCATCGCCATGCTCCAGGGTTAAAGCACCGCCGATTTGGCGGCGCGCAGAATACGGTCAGACAGGTCACTGGCCCCCAAGGCCCGGGCCAGCGCCAGCCCCCCCACCATCAGAGCCAGGTCGGCCAATGCTTTGTCAGCATCCTCAGGGCGGTCGACCATCGCGGCAGTCATCAACTCGATGTGCTCGGCCAGCACTTCGCGGAAGACCTCCGGCAGGCGCTGCATTTCACCCAACGCGTTAGGCAGCGGGCAAGCATGTACTTCGCAGTCCCGGTGCTTGCGCGAGAGGTAGAAAGCCCCGGCCAGCGCTCGCCGCCCGGGGCCATCGAGATTGGGGTCGATCTGGGCGAGCAAGGCACGGCGCTCACCCAACAACTGGCGGAACGCCTCGAGCATCAGCTCGTCCTTGCTGTCGAAGTGCGCATAGAAGCCCCCGACGGTCAGGCCTGCCGCACCCATCACCTGGCTGACGCTGGGCTCGGCCGGGCCGTGCTGGATCAGCGCACTGCGCGCAGCTTCCAGAATACGTTCGCGGGTTTTGCTCTTCTTGTCGCTCATCTGGCACACACCACACAAAATATGATGATCGAAATATTATTCTCATCATATTTCTTGGCAAGCAAAATGTGCGGCCGTTTGTCGGGGGCAAATTATTGAGAAGGGAAAAAACAAAAGGCCCATTCAATAAGCGAATGAGCCTTTAAAGTCCCGCAAAACGCGGGTAAACGTGGCGTCCCCTAGGGGACTCGAACCCCTGTTACCGCCGTGAAAGGGCGGTGTCCTAGGCCACTAGACGAAGGGGACGTAACCTTCGCGAAGATCCACTTGCGTGAACCCTGGCAGAAATGGTGGAGCTAAGCGGGATCGAACCGCTGACCTCCTGCATGCCATGCAGGCGCTCTCCCAGCTGAGCTATAGCCCCGAAACAAAAGGCTCATCAATAAGCGACGAGCCTTTTAAAGCCCTGCAAAACGCAGGAAAAGTGGCGTCCCCTAGGGGACTCGAACCCCTGTTACCGCCGTGAAAGGGCGGTGTCCTAGGCCACTAGACGAAGGGGACGTAACCTTCGTGCCGATCCGCTTACGCGAACCGCGGCAAAATTGGTGGAGCTAAGCGGGATCGAACCGCTGACCTCCTGCATGCCATGCAGGCGCTCTCCCAGCTGAGCTATAGCCCCGGATTTCTAGCCTCGCGGCCCAGCGACATAACAACATCGCTTGTGTAAAACTGGCGTCCCCTAGGGGACTCGAACCCCTGTTACCGCCGTGAAAGGGCGGTGTCCTAGGCCACTAGACGAAGGGGACGAACCTTCTTACCTTCAAGACCTGGTTGCTGGACCTGGTCTTGCTTATCAGCCTTGGCTGCTAAGCGGAATTTGGTGGAGCTAAGCGGGATCGAACCGCTGACCTCCTGCATGCCATGCAGGCGCTCTCCCAGCTGAGCTATAGCCCCACAATGTCGCTTTGAACTGAACCGCTGGCTGGGTGCCTGGCGCTTCGTTTTCGTTCATCGCTGTGGACGGGGCGCATATTAAGTTCGGATTGCAGGGCTGTCAAACGAATTTTTAAAAATATCCAAAAAATTTTTCACAGATAACAATCACTTACCGCCCTCCCCGGTTTTTTGGGGCTTAGTTGGCCTGTGGGAGCGGGCGTGCCTGCGAATGCGGTATTGAATTTACCATTGCATTCGCGGGCACGCCCGCTCCCACAAGTTAGGTGCAAAGCTGAATCAGGCGATGGAAGCCAACAGCTTTTCCCACTCTTTGTTTTCTTTCTTCGACACACCACCCAACAGGTCCAGGGCCTGGCGCAGGCGGTAGCGCGTCAGGTCGGGGCCGAGGATTTCCATGGCGTCCAGCACCGAAACCGAGCTGGCCTGGCCCGTGATGGCGGCGAACATCAGCGGCATGGCGTCACGCAGCTTCAGCTCCAGCGCTTCGACCACGGCCTGGATGCAACCGGTGATGCGCTCTTTTTCCCACTGACGCAGGCTTTCAAGCTTCCACAGGATCAGCTGGATCACCTGGCGCACCTGGTCGGCCGACAGTTTCTTGCTTTCGAACAACTTGGCGTCCAGCTTGAGCGCGCCTTCGAAGAAGAACCCGCCCAACGGGGCAACCTGGCTGAAGGTTTCTACCCGGCCCTGCACATGCGGGGCAATCTTCATCATGTAGTCGCTGTTGAATGCCCATTTCTGCAGGCGTCCGGCGAATTCCTCTACCGGCAGCTCGCGCAGCCACTGGCCGTTGAGCCAGGACAGCTTCTCGATGTCAAAGATCGGGCCGCCCAGCGAGATACGCGACAGGTCGAAGTGCTCGACCATTTCGGCCAGCGAGAACTTTTCGCGCTCGTCAGGCATCGACCAGCCCATGCGGCCAAGGTAGTTGAGCATCGCTTCAGGCATGAAGCCCATGCGCTCGTAGAAGGTGACCGAGGTCGGGTTCTTGCGCTTGGACAGTTTGGATTTGTCCGGGTTACGCAGCAGCGGCATGTAGCACAGCTTGGGCTGCTCCCAGCCGAAGTACTCATACAGCTTGATCAGCTTGGGCGCCGATGGCAGCCACTCTTCACCACGCAGCACGTGGGTGATGCCCATCAGGTGGTCGTCGACCACGTTGGCCAGGAAGTACGTCGGCAGGCCGTCGTTCTTCATCAGTACCTGCATGTCCATGCGGTCCCACGGGATCTCGACATCGCCGCGCAGCATGTCCGGCACCACGCAGATACCCTCGCTCGGCACCTTCATGCGGATCACGTGCGGCTCGCCAGCGTCCAGGCGGCGCTGCACTTCTTCGGCGCTCAGCAGCAATGCACGGCCATCGTAACGCGGGGTTTCGCCGCGAGCCTGCTGCTCGGCACGCATCTGCTCCAGCTCTTCGGCGGTGCAGAAGCAGTAGAAGGCGTGGCCGGCGTCTACCAGCTCTTTAGCGTATTTGGCGTAGATTTCGCCACGCTCGCTCTGCCGGTAAGGGCCGTGCGGGCCGCCGACATCCGGGCCTTCGTTCCATTCGATGCCAAGCCAGCGCAGGGCGTCGAAGATCTGTTGCTCCGACTCACGCGTGGAGCGCAGCTGATCGGTGTCTTCGATGCGCAGGATGAACTCACCGCCGTGCTGCTTGGCAAAGCAGTAGTTGAACAGGGCGATGTAGGCAGTGCCGACATGGGGGTCGCCGGTAGGCGATGGCGCAATACGCGTGCGTACGGTGGTCATGGAGAGTCTCGAACGAAAGATGAAACAAAGGCGGGATGTTAGCAGGAGGCGGGCACCGGGCTCCAGCAATGGCGCGAACGTCACTTGTCGACAGGCCCTGTGCCGCTGTTAAATTTGTTTACATTTCTGGAACGATAGTCCCCATGCCTGCCCAACTCAAACGCCGCCTGACGCTCTTCTTCGCCCTGGTGGCCATCATCGCCCTCGCCTTCCTGGGCCATTGGTACTTCAAGGGCCGCTTCTACGAGAGCACCGACAACGCTTACGTGCAGGGTGAGATCACCCGTATCTCCAGCCAGCTTGGCGCACGCATCGAAACGGTACCGGTCGAGGACAACCAGCACGTCAGCAAGGGCGACCTGCTGGTGCGCCTGGAAGCCGCCGACTTTGAGCTGGCGGTCGAACGCGCCCGTGCCGCCCTGGCCACCCGCGAAGCCGAGTACGCACAAGCGCAAAGCCGCCTCACCCAACAAGGCAGCCTGATTGCCGCCGGCCAGGCCCAGTTGGCGGCCACCCAGGCCACGTTCGACCGTTCACGGCTGGACCTGAGCCGCGCCGAGAAGCTGCGCAAGCCGGGTTTTGTCTCTGAGGAGCGTGTCACTACCCTGTCGGCGGACAGCCATGTCGCCGGCTCCCAGGTCGACAAGGCCCGCGCCGACCTGCAAAGCCAGCGCCAGCAGGTCACCGCCCTGAACGCCGAACTCAAGCGCCTCGATGCGCAAATCGCCAATGCCCGCACCGACCTGGCCCAGGCCGAACTGAACCTGACCCGCTGCGAAATCCATGCGCCGATCAGCGGCACCATTGGCCAGCGTAATGCGCGCAATGGCCAAGTGGTGCAGGCCGGCGCCTACCTGCTGTCGATCGTGCCGGATGAAGACATCTGGGTGCAGGCCAACTTCAAGGAAACGCAGATCGGCCGCATGCACCCCGGCCAGCGCGCGGAGCTGTTGTTCGACAGCTACCCCGACACACCGATCGAAGGCCGGGTGGACAGCCTGTTCGCCGCGTCCGGTGCGCAGTTCAGCCTGCTGC
Organism: Pseudomonas sp. KCJK9058; assembly: GCF_046230975.1. Taxonomy (NCBI): domain Bacteria; kingdom Pseudomonadati; phylum Pseudomonadota; class Gammaproteobacteria; order Pseudomonadales; family Pseudomonadaceae; genus Pseudomonas; species Pseudomonas sp. KCJK9058. Next base: position 67,787 of record NZ_JBJJLR010000028.1, on the reverse strand, counting down.
CGCCGGACAACGCCACCGGCAACTTCACCAAAGTTGTGCAGCGCATCCCGATAAAACTCACGTTCAGCGCCGACAACCCGTTGCACGGGCGTATTCGCCCCGGCATGTCGGTGACCGCCACCGTCGACCTGCGCAGCGCAGACGAAGGCCACAATGGCCGGTGACCAACTGCTGCGCCCCACGGCGGAGCCAACCCGACGCGACTGGATCGCGGTGATGAGCGTGATGCTCGGTGCCTTCATGGCAGTGCTGGATATCCAGATCACCAATTCCTCGTTGAAGGACATCCAGGGCGCTCTGTCGGCGACCCTGGAAGAAGGTTCATGGATTTCAACCTCCTACCTGGTGGCGGAAATCATCATGATCCCGCTAACGGCCTGGCTGGTGCAGCTGCTGTCGGCGCGGCGCCTGGCGGTGTGGGTATCCAGCGGTTTCCTGCTGTCGTCGCTGCTGTGCTCGATGGCCTGGAACCTGGAGAGCATGATCCTGTTTCGCGCCTTGCAGGGTTTCACTGGTGGCGCGCTGATCCCGCTGGCCTTCACCCTGACGCTGATCAAGCTGCCCGAGCACCACCGCGCCAAAGGCATGGCGATGTTCGCCATGACCGCCACTTTTGCCCCCTCCATCGGTCCCACCCTGGGCGGCTGGCTGACCGAAAACTGGGGCTGGGAATACATCTTCTACATCAATATCCCACCAGGCCTGCTAATGATCGCCGGCTTGTTGTATGGGCTTGAGAAGAAGGAGGCACACTGGGAGCTGCTGAAAAGTACCGATTACGCCGGCATCGTCACGCTCGGCCTTGGGTTGGGCTGCCTGCAGGTGTTTCTCGAGGAAGGCCATCGCAAGGACTGGCTGGAGTCACACCTGATCGTCGGCCTGGGCAGTGTTGCCCTGGTCAGCCTGATCACCTTCGTCATCTTGCAGTTTTCCAAGCCACACCCCCTGATCAACCTGCGCATTCTTGGTAACCGCAACTTTGGCCTGTCGAGCATCGCCAGCCTGGGCATGGGCGTGGGCCTGTACGGGTCGATCTATCTGCTACCGCTGTACCTGGCGCAGGTACAGGGTTACAACGCCTTGCAGATTGGCGAGGTGATCATGTGGATGGGTATTCCGCAGCTGTTCCTGATCCCGCTGGTGCCGCAACTGATGAAGGTGATATCGCCCAAGGTACTATGCGCGCTGGGGTTTTGCCTGTTCGGCGCTGCCAGTTTCGGTTCGGGGGTGCTCAACCCGGACTTTGCCGGGCCGCAGTTCAACCATATCCAGATCATCCGCGCCCTGGGTCAACCGATGATCATGGTGACCATTTCGCTGATTGCCACCGCGTATATCCAACAACAGGATGCAGGGTCCGCGTCGAGCCTGTTCAATATTCTGCGTAACCTCGGTGGCGCGATTGGTATTGCCTTGCTGGCCACCCTGCTGGATGCGCGCACCAAGGTGTACTTCGACTACCTGCGGGAGGCGGTGGTGCCGAGCAACCCGCAGGTGGCTGAGCGGCTGGCGCAACTGGCGGAGCGCTTGGGCAATGACAATGCGGCGCTGGGCAAACTTAGCGAGATTACCCACCAGCAGGCACTGATCATGGCTTACAACGATGCCTTCCACTTTGTCGGGATCGGGTTGGCGGTGAGCATGGTGGCGGTGTTGCTGACCCGCAAGTTGCCGGAGGGGCTGAAGGCTGGGGAAGCCCATTGAGGCTATTACAGATCAGATGCGGTCCCTGTGGGAGCGGGCATGCCCGCGAACACCGGCGCAGCCGGTGCCAGCCACCGCGTTGAATTCTTCGCGGGCACGCCCGCTCCCACAGGGCCCGCGCCCGGCTTCAGCTGCTAATCAACCGCTCCCGCAGCTGCGCAATCTCGTCACGCAACTGCGCCGCCGCCTCGAACTCCAGATCGCGGGCGAACTGCATCATTTTCTCTTCCAGCTGCTTGATGCGCTTGGTGATCTCGCCCGGCGTACGCAGTTCGGCCTCGTAACGGGCGCTCTCCTCCGCCGCCTTGGCCATGCCCTTGCGCTTCTTGCTGCGCGCACCGGGCACGGTGGCACCTTCCATGATGTCGGTGATGTCCTTGACCACGCCCTTGGGCACGATGCCGTTGGCTTCGTTGAAGGCGATCTGCTTCTCGCGGCGACGCTCGGTTTCGTCAATGGCCCGCTGCATCGAGCCTGTTACGTTATCGGCATACAGGATGGCCCGGCCATTGAGGTTACGTGCCGCGCGGCCAATGGTCTGGATCAGGGAGCGCTCGGAACGCAGAAAACCTTCCTTGTCCGCATCGAGGATGGCCACCAGCGACACCTCGGGCATGTCCAGGCCCTCGCGCAGCAGGTTGATGCCCACCAGCACGTCGAAGGTGCCCAGGCGCAGGTCACGGATAATCTCCACCCGCTCCACCGTGTCGATGTCCGAGTGCAGGTAGCGTACCCGCACATCATGGTCGGCCAGGTAATCGCTGAGGTCCTCGGCCATGCGCTTGGTCAACGTGGTCGCCAGCACACGCTCGCCTGCCGCGACACGCTTGCGGATCTCGGACAGCAGGTCGTCGACCTGGGTCAGCGCCGGGCGCACCTCTACCTGCGGGTCGACCAGCCCGGTCGGACGCACCACTTGCTCCACCACGCGCCCGGCATGCTCAGCCTCGTAGGGGCCCGGAGTGGCCGAAACAAAAATGGTCTGCGGGCTGACCTCCTCCCACTCGTCGAAACGCATCGGCCGGTTGTCCAGCGCTGAAGGCATGCGGAAGCCGTACTCGACCAGGGTCTCCTTGCGTGAACGGTCGCCCTTGTACATGGCGCCGACCTGCGGAACGCTGACGTGGGATTCGTCGATCACCAGCAGCGCATCGGGCGGCAGGTAATCGTACAGGGTGGGCGGCGGCGCGCCGGCCGGGCGCCCGGACAGGTAGCGCGAGTAGTTTTCGATGCCGTTGCAGTAGCCCAGCTCGAGGATCATCTCCAGATCGAAGCGGGTGCGTTGCTCCAGACGCTGCGCTTCGACCAGCTTGTTGGCCTTGTGCAGGTACTCCAGACGCTCCTTCAGTTCTTCCTTGATGCCCTCCACTGCTTCCAGCAGCGTTTCCCGCGGGGTGACGTAGTGGCTCTTGGGGTAGAAAGTGAAACGTGGCAGCTTGCGGAAAACCTCGCCGGTCAACGGATCGAAGGCGGCGATGTTCTCCACTTCATCATCGAACAGCTCGATGCGGATGGCTTCCAGATCCGATTCGGCCGGGAAGATGTCGATCACGTCGCCGCGTACCCGGAAGGTGGCGCGGGCAAAGTCCATTTCGTTGCGGGTGTACTGCAGGTCGGCCAACCGGCGCAGCAGCGCGCGCTGGTCGAGCTTGTCGCCACGGTCCACGTGCAGAACCATTTTCAGGTAGGTCTCGGGGCTGCCCAGACCGTAGATGCACGACACGGTGGTCACGATGATCGCGTCACGCCGCTCCAGCAGCGCCTTGGTCGCCGACAGGCGCATCTGCTCGATATGGTCGTTGATCGAGGCGTCCTTCTCGATGAAGGTGTCTGAGGAAGGGACGTAGGCTTCCGGCTGGTAGTAGTCGTAATAGGAAACGAAGTACTCCACCGCGTTGTTGGGGAAGAACGCCTTGAATTCCCCGTACAACTGCGCGGCCAGCGTCTTGTTGGGCGCCAGCACCAGCGTTGGGCGCTGCACCTGCTGGATGACGTTGGCAATGCTGAAGGTCTTGCCCGAACCGGTCACCCCGAGCAACGTCTGGTGCGACAGCCCCGCCTCGATGCCTTCGACCAACTGGCGGATAGCCTCGGGCTGGTCGCCGGCAGGCTGGAAACGTGTGACGAGCTGGAACTCGGACATGAAGGACCTCGCGGTGCAGCAGCTGTAAATTTAGCCAGTAGTCTATACCCAAATGCGCCCGTTCGGGGGCGCTTTCAAGGCACAGGTGTGGGCGCATGCAACGGTGGACACGGCATTTAGACCAATGGTCGAAAAATATTTGCGCAAATAGCTCCAAAAGCTGCGCCAGAGTGTCGCGGTGACCGGTCGGTATCACTATACTGACTCCCCGTTTGTGCACCGCTTCAGTGCATTCGGCTGGAGCGTGTACGCCCTATCACACTCCAATCAGAGCCAAGGTAACAATGAGCCTGTTTTCCGCTGTCGAGCTGGCACCCCGCGACCCTATTCTGGGCCTCAACGAAGCATTCAACGCCGACCCACGTACCGACAAGGTCAACCTGGGCGTAGGCGTGTATTGCAATGAGGAAGGCCGCATTCCGCTGCTGCGCGCCGTGATCGAAGCCGAAACCCAGCGTGCCGCCCAGCACGCTTCGCGCGGCTACCTGCCGATCGACGGCATCGCCACCTACGACCAGGCTGTGCAGAAGCTGCTGTTCGGCGCCGAGTCGCCACTGCTGGCCGCCGGCCGCGTGGTCACCGTGCAGGCCGTCGGTGGTACCGGCGCACTGAAGATCGGTGCCGACTTCCTCAAGCGCCTCTCGCCCAACGCCGTGGTTGCCATCAGCGACCCTAGCTGGGAAAACCACCGTGCGCTGTTCGAATCGGCCGGCTTCCCGGTGCAGACCTACCGCTACTACGATGCGCCGACCAACGACGTCAACCGCGCCGGCATGCTCGAAGACCTCAACGCCCTGCCGTCCGGCTCGATCGTGGTGCTGCACGCCTGCTGCCACAACCCGACCGGTGTCGACCTGAACCTGGACGACTGGAAGAACGTCCTGGAAGTGGTCAAGGCCAAGGGCCACGTGCCGTTCCTCGACATGGCCTACCAGGGCTTTGGTGACGGTATCGCCGAAGACGCCTTCGCCGTGCGCCTGTTCGCCGAGTCGGGCCTGGAGTTCTTTGTTTCCAGCTCGTTCTCCAAATCGTTCTCGCTGTACGGCGAGCGCGTCGGCGCACTGTCGATCGTCACCGCCTCCAAGGACGAGAGCACCCGCGTGCTGTCGCAGGTCAAGCGCGTGATTCGCACCACCTACTCCAACCCGCCAACCCACGGCGCAACCATTGTTGCCACCGTGCTGAACAGCGCAGAACTGCGCCAGATGTGGGAAACCGAATTGGCCGAAATGCGTGAACGCATCCACGGCATGCGCAAACAGATGGTATCGCTGCTGGCCGAATACGGTGCAAACCGCGACTTCAGCTTCGTTGGTCGCCAGGTCGGCATGTTCTCCTACTCGGGCCTGACCGTTGAACAGGTCGCCCGCCTGAAGAACGACTTCGGCATCTATGCCCTGGACACCGGCCGTATCGCGGTGGCCGCGCTGAACCAGAGCAACATCCACGTGGTGACCAAAGCTATCGTGGAAGTGCTGTAACTCATTGTTTTGCCTGGGGGTGGGTTGACTTCTCCCAGGCAATCAGTAAGATACGCGCAGATTCCGCGATAGCTCAGTCGGTAGAGCAAATGACTGTTAATCATTGGGTCCCTGGTTCGAGTCCAGGTCGCGGAGCCAGACATTGAAGAAGCCCCCGGATGCGCAAGCAACCGGGGGCTTTTTCGTTGCGCTGGAATTATTGGCCAAGCACCTCGGTCACTGGCTTGCCCTCGTCCACCAGGCTCCAGACCAGCAAACTGGCCGGCTGGGTTTTGCTGGCGTTGCGTGAAACGCTGTGCACGGTGCCCGGCGCCTCGTACCAATAATCGCCGGCCTTGTAGGTCTTTTCCTGCTCGCTGTTGAGCTTCGATACCACCGCCCCTTCCAGGACGTAAGCCATGACTGCGCCCGGATGCTGATGCGCGGGTGATGCCTCGCCCGGGGCGTAGCTGACGGTGAGCATGACGGCGGTTTTGCCGGGGGCATTAGAGGGCTGCTGTTGTTGCAGGACCTTGACCTGGTCGGCGACATCACCGTGGGCCCAAGCGGGTGTTTGGGCGGCGAGCAGTGCGAAGAGGATGATGGCTAATGGATTCATGAGCTTTCCTGGAGGACAAGTGCCTGCAGGTTAGACCCTGACTGACTGCAGACAAATGGCCAATCCGGGGGAAAAGCAGGGGGCCGATTTTCGCCTGTACTGGCCCTTTCGCGGGTAAACCCGCTCCTACGACGGCCTGTGCCGCCCTCGATGCGTGCGTAGGAGCGGGTTTACCCGCGAATACGGTGGCGGCGGCGACGGTGAACGACGGGTGGAAATTGGCTGGCAGGCCCGGCCCATTCGCGGGTGAACCCGCTCCTACATCGGCCTGTGCCGCCCTCGATGCGTGCGTAGGAGCGGGTTTACCCGCGAATACGGTGGCGGCGGCGACGGTGAACGACGGGTGGAAATTGGCTGGCAGGCCCGGCCCATTCGCGGGTGAACCCGCTCCTACGACGAGCCTACGCCCAATCACCGATGCGTGTGCAGGAGCGGGTTTACCCGCGAAGAGGCCGGCATCGCCAACATAGACCTCAGCCGCGCCCGATCGGATAAAACGCCCCCCGACTCCACACCCCAAGCCATTCCTCCCCGTCGATCACATGCGGCACCGCCAGCTCCACCAGTTGGTAAAACACATTGCGATGTATCAGCGCCTCCAGGTTGCTGCGCATCAGCACATACGGTGATGGCTCCTGCGTCACCGGGTCGATCACTACCCGCAGGGGGTTATCCGGCCCCGCCTCGACCTGGTCCTCGACATTGCTGGTAAAGCGCAGCACCTGCTGCTCGCCTTCGCCCTGCACGTCCAGCAGCACGGCCACGAATGGCGCATCGTCGACACGAATGCCAACCTTCTCTACCGGGGTAATCAGGAAGTAGTCATCGCCGTCGCGGCGAATGATGGTAGAGAACAGCCGCACCATCGGCTTGCGCCCGATCGGTGTGCCCAGGTAGTACCAGGTGCCATCGCGGGCGATGCGCATGTCGATGTCACCACAGAAATCCGGGTTCCACAGGTGCACCGGCGGCAGCCCCTTGGCCTTGGGGATCTGCGCCAGAAGGTCATTGGCCTTGCCGGAGTCGCTCATCACGCTTGCCTCATTCACTCATGCCCAGGAGGCTACGAGCGTACTCGCGCATCGGCGCACCAAGCAAATCCTCCGGCGTGTTGTCGTGGAACGTCAACAAACCGCCACGGCTCTTGATGCGTACGGTGTCGATCAGGTAGCGGGTACTGGTTTCGATCAGCATCATCTGCACCACGCCAGAGTCCCAGCCCAAGCGGTCGACGGCCTGCTCGTCATACCACTCGTCACCATTGCCGATGCGATCGTCGGTACGTGCGAAGCGCGTGTACAACACGTAGTCCGCACCCACCGAGCGCGCCTGGGCAATGGCCTCTTCGAGGCCCAGCGGGCCCTGGGCACGACGTACCATCGGGAAGTATTCGACGAAGCTCTTGAAGGCCTGCTCGGCCACCGCATTCTGCCGAGGCACTGGCCCCTCGCCCGGCGGCACGAATGCACCCTGGCCAATGAAAATGAACGAATCAGGCTGCAGGCGGATCGACAAGGTGCGACGGGTCTCGCTGTGGTCCAGCAGACCGGCATCGCTCATGTGATAGCGGACGCCTTCGCCCATATCGCTGACATTCATGCAGCCGCCCAGCGCCATCAGCGCCAGCAGCAAGACCAGGCTACGCATCTTTCCTCCAGTGGCCGGCGACGAAAAACCGGCGAATAGCCGGCGGATGCAGCTTTTGCGCCAGCTTCAGCCACCGATCACTTTCATGACTGTCACGCCACCGGAGAAGGCCACGTCCTGCTTGTCAGCCAAAGCCTTGACCAACAACCGCTGCAAGGCCGGCAGCGCCTGATGACGCGGCTTCTCCAGCAGGTCGCCGACGAAGTGCCGGTTACCTGACGACAGGCAGCCATGCAGCCAGCCCGTAGAAGACAGGCGCAGCCGCGAGCAGGTCCGGCAAAACGGCACGCTTTCGTTGGCAATGACGCCGAAGTGGCCCTTGCCAGGGATGTGGTAACGCATGGCCGTGGCGTCCAGCGGCGCATTCACCTGGGCGTAGGTATGCTGGCCGCCGATCAGCGCAAGCAGCTGGTCGAGGCCTACAAACTGTTGGAGGAAGGCGTTGCGATCGTGAGAGAGGTGACCCATGCGCATCAGCTCGATGAAGCGCAGCTCGAAGCCGCGCGCGAGGCAGTAATCCAGCAGCGGCAGTACCTGATCAAGGTTTTTCCCGCGCATCGGCACCATATTAACCTTGATTCGCATACCCACGGCGCGGGCCTGCTCCATTGCGTCCAGCACAGTGCCCAGGTCGCCGCCACGGGCAATCTGGCGGAAAGCCAGCGGGTCGAGGGTGTCGAGGGAAACGTTCAGCCGACGAATCCCCGCCGCCTGCAGTTGCGGCAACTTGCGCGCCAGCAACTGGCCGTTGGTGGTCAGCGAGACGTCGTCAAGGTCGAGTTTGGCCACGGCAGCCAGAAAGGCATCCAGGCGCGGGCTGACCAGTGGCTCACCGCCAGTAATCCGCAGACGCTCGATGCCGGCGGCTTCGATCAGATAGGCCACGCCACGGGCCAGGGCATCCGCAGACAGCTCGTCCTGCGCCGCCACCAGCCGCTTGCCGTCGGGTACGCAGTAGGTGCAAGCGTAGTTGCAGGCAGCCGTCAGGCTGACGCGCAGGTTGCGAAAGCGCCTGCCTTGACGATCGACAATCATGAATGACTCCGGCATGGATGAAGGGGCCGGCAAAACCTGACTCATAAATCAGGTTTTTGCAAGCCCCATGAGCAATGCCGAATGTCCAGACGATAGCGAAACGCTTTGGGCTGCACTGCCGCGCAGAGAACGCACGACGCAGTGCTTATGGGAGCGGGCGTACCCGCGAAGAATCAAACGCGCTGCCTGGCACGGGCTGCGCCGGTGTTCGCGGGCGCGCCCGCCCCCATAGGGCCCGCGCAGTTTCGCGCAAGGCTCAGTTCGAGGGTTCCGGGTCGCGCTTGCGCTTGTTGCCCATACGCACGCCAATGTCCATCAGGAACTGGAAGAAGCCTTCCTGGTCCTCCAGCACATTGCTCCAGAACGGCGAGTGGTACAGCGCCACAGCGCCGTGCACCAGCGCCCAGGCAGCGCAGTAGTGGAAATACGGCGGCACGTCTTCGAGCTTGCCTTCGCTGATACGGCCCTTGATCAGCTGGGTCAGGCGGTCGAAGTTGGAGGCACGGATGCTGTGCAGCTGCTCGACCATTTCCGGCACCTGATTGCCCTTGACCACCTTTTCTTCAAGGCGGTCGAACAGCCGGTAGCGTTGCGGATCGCGCATGCGGAACTCGAAGTAGGCGCGCGACAGCGCTTCCTTGTCACGGTCGACGTCGGCCGAGTGCAACAGCTCATTCAGGTCACGCTCGTAATCGAGCATCAGGCGAAGGTAGATCTCCGCCTTGGACTTGAAGTGCTTGTAGATCGTACCTTTGCCGATGCCCACGGCGTCGGCGATCATCTCGACGGTGACGCTGTCTTCACCTTGCTCGAGAAACAGCTTGAGCGCGGTATCGAGGATTTCCTGTTCGCGACGGCGAAACTCACGGACCTTACGAGGTTCTTTCTGCATGGGAAGGACTGGATGACAATCGAAGCGGTTTATTATGCCTAACTTACGGGAAATTGCACGGATCATCCACGCATGTCTGTGTTTCACGATGCATACAGCCATACGCTGCGGGAGGAATGAAACGTTGGCGTATTCCAAATCTGTTTAAAAAACGTCCAATATGCACTGGCACTGCGCCAAACCTGACCAATACTTGAAGTGTTGGCGCGGCGCATCCCCCCCAGTGGCGCGCCGATAAAGGTGCTCAGGGACCGCGTACCTTTGTTTTACTCCTAATGGTCTTAACCCGGATTCCTCCCCCAGAACCCGGGTTTTTTTTGTGTTTTTGTGGGGAGGATGGTGTGACGGCTGTCAGGTGCGTGACGCAAGATTTTCAGCGCCTGTGAGATCGAGCGCCGCCCGCGCGGCGCTTCGCGGGTAAACCCGCTCCTACGTTTGTTTCGGGCCAATTAGGCCTGTGGGATTTGCGCGCGAACGCCTTGGCGCACGCCTCGATATCGCGTCGTACAAACAAGGCGGTCGCGCGCGCCTGGCACAGAAGGGAGATCGAGCGCCGCCCGCGCGGCGCTTCGCGGGTAAACCCACTCCTACGTTTGTTTCGGGCCAATTAGGCCTGCGGGATTGCGCGCGAACGCCTTGGCGCACGCCTCGATATCGCGTCGTACAAACAAGGCGGTCGCGCGCGCCTGGCACAGAAGGGAGATCGAGCGCCGCCCGCGCCAACGGGAACAGCCGCTTGAAGTTGGCGGTAGTCTGCTCGGCCAACTGCTCATAACTGGCCCCACGCAACGAAGCCACATACTCCGCCACCTCCCGCACGTACTGCGGCAGGTTCGGCTTGCCCCGGTGCGGAATCGGCGCCAGGTAGGGCGAATCGGTCTCCACCAGCAAGCGATCGACCGGCACCTGCCGCGCCACTTCACGCAACGCCTCGGCATTGCGGAAGGTCACGATGCCCGACAGCGAGATGTAATAACCCAGGTCCAGCGCAGCCTTGGCCATGTCCCAGTCCTCGGTAAAGCAGTGCAGCACGCCAGCCTGCGGCAGGTTGGCCTCGCGCAGGAGCGCCAGGGTATCGGCGCGCGCCGCCCGGGTATGCACGATCACCGGCTTGCCGGTCTGCCTGGAGGCCTCCAGGTGCAGACGGAACGAGGCCTGCTGCAGCTCTGCCGCCTCCGGCTCGTAGTGGTAATCCAGCCCGGTTTCACCAATCGCCACCACATGCGGGTGGGCCAGTTCGCGCAACAACCATTCCAACGCCGGGGTTTCGCCAGGGGCCAGGTCCAGCGGGTGCACGCCCACCGAGCAGTCGACGTCAGCGTACTGCTCGCTCAGCGCCTTCACTGCACCCGCATTCTCAGCACTGACGCCAATGCACAGGAAATGCCCGACCCCACGCTCACGCGCCGCCTGCAGGGCAGCATCGAGGGAGCCCTGGTGGGCACTGAGATCAAGACGGTCGAGGTGGCAATGGGAATCTACGAGCATGGGATAACGGCACACATGAAAAATGGAAAATCAGCGGGCACCCGGCAGTTGCAGCCAGTGAGCCAGCAGCGATTCAAGCAACAAGGCGCGGTTGAGGTTGGCCTTGCCCAGTACCTTCTGGCGCTGTTCGAGGATCCAGGCCTGCACTTCCAGCACCTTGGCCTGGCGGCTCTTCTGCGCCAGGTATTGCACGACCTTGCGCATATCGGCCAAGCCTAACCCTTCCTCGTCCTGGGTCAACTGGTAGCGCAGGATCAGGTGCGACCAATCGCAGAACCAGTCGAACAGCAGCAACAACGGCACACCGCTCCAGGCATCGGCCAGCTGGCTGGGTGATTGCTGCTGCTTGAGCAGCTTCTTCACCCCGTCGGCCACCAGCGCGCGTTGCTCGCGCACGCCCTGCGCCTGCAGGCTGACCGCCATCAATGGCGAGCCCGCTGCCAGCGTCAGCAGCTCATCGCGCTCGACCTCGTCGCAGTCGGGTAACGCGCCAGCCAGCCATGCCTGGCTCTGGGCCAGGCTGGGCTGCGGACAGGCCACCTGCTGGCAGCGGCTCTTGATCGTCGGCAACAGACGGCTGGGCTGGTGCGTCACCAGCAACAACACGGTGTCACCGGAAGGTTCTTCAAGGCTTTTGAGCAGGGCGTTGGAGGCGTTGACATTCATCGCCTCCACCGGCTCGATCAACACCACCTTGCGCCCGCCCAGCTGCGCGGTCTGCACCACAAAGGCCACTAGCTCACGTACCTGGTCGACCTTGATCGGCTTGTCAGCCTCCTCCGGCTCGAGGACGAAGTTGTCCGGGTGGCTGCCGGCCTTGAGCAACAGGCACGACTTACACGCCCCACAAGCGTCCAGGCCCTGCGGCTGCTGGCACAACAGGCGCGCCATCAGACGCTCGGCCATGGCCCGCTTGCCAATACCCTGCGGCCCATGCAGCAGATAAGCGTGGGCGTGGCGGCTGCGACCGGCCAGTTGCTGCCACAGCGCCTGCTGCCAAGGGTAGGCCTCAGCCACGGCAACGCTCCAGAATGCCTGGCAGCAGAGCGTCGATGTCACGCTGCACAGCCTCCAGGGATTGTGCCGCATCAAGCAGGCTGTAGCGCTGTGGCGCGCCTTGTGCGCGCTGCAGGTACGCCTGGCGCACCGCTTCGAAGAAGGCCTGCCCTTCCTGCTCGAATCGGTCCAGGCGGCCACGGGCGGCGGCGCGGGCAAGGCCCACTTCCACCGGCAGGTCGAAGACCAGGGTCAGGTCCGGGCGCAGGTCGCCCTGGACGAATTGTTCCAGAACCGCGATACGCTCGACCGACAAACCACGACCGCCGCCCTGATAGGCATAGGTGGCGTCCGTGAAACGGTCACACAGCACCACAGCCCCGCGGGCCAGCGCCGGGCGGATGACCTGCGCCAGGTGCTGGGCGCGAGCGGCGAACACCAGCAGCAGCTCGGTGTCGGCCGCCATGCCTTCGTCGCTGGGCGTCAGCAACAGTTCACGCACCTTTTCCGCCAGCGGCGTACCGCCTGGCTCACGGGTCAGTACCACGTCCAGGCCGTGCTCGCGCAAGCGCGCGGCCAGGTAGTCGCGATTGGTGCTCTTGCCCGCGCCTTCGGGGCCTTCCAAAGTAATAAACAAGCCGCTCACAGGCAGTCCTTAATGTTGTTCGTCAGGCGTCGGCCGCTCGGCCGCTTGCGCACCGCCGGCAGGGGCATCCTGCGCGGGCGCTTCATCGGGGGCTGGCTGCGCAGTTGGCTCGTCCGCTGCTGACGGGTCCGCTGCTGGGGGCTCAGGGCGCTGCGCATCGTCGGCGCCCGATGCCTGTTCGGCATCATCGGCACCTGGCTTGGCCTCTTGCTGCGGCGCGGGGCTGGAGCGGTAGTCCGACCGGCGCTTGAGCTGGAACTCGCGCACTGCCGAATTGTGGTCGTCGAGGTCGTCGGAAAACACATGGCTGCCATCGCCGCGGGCGACGAAGTAAAGGCTCGTGCCATTGGATGGGTTCAGCGCCGCGTGAATCGCCTCGCGGCCGACCATGGCGATCGGGGTCGGCGGCAGGCCGGTCATGGTGTAGGTGTTGTAGGGCGTTGGCTCGCGCAGGTCGGCGCGGGTGATCTTGCCGTTGTAGCGCTCACCCATGCCATAGATAACCGTCGGGTCGGTCTGCAGCATCATGCCCAGGCGCATGCGCCGCACGAACACGCCGGCGATCTGCCCGCGCTCCTGCGGAATACCGGTTTCCTTCTCTACCAGGGAGGCCATGATCAGCGCCTGGTACGGGTCACGATACGGCAGGTCGGTGGAACGCTCGGCCCACTCTTTGGCCAGCACTTCGTCCAGACGCATGTAGGCCTGCTGCAGCAACTCGACATCGCTCATACCCCGCACGAAGCGGTAGGTGTCGGGGAAGAAGCGGCCTTCGGGGAACACACCGGTATGGCCGAGCTTGTCCATGACCTCGGCATCCGACAAGCCGTCCAGGGTATGCTTGATCTTTTCATGCTTGGCCACGGCCGCACGCACCTGGCGGAAGGTCCAGCCTTCGACCAGGGTGAGGTTGTACTGCACCACGTCGGCACGGCGCCAGGCGTCGAACAACTGCTCGACGGTCATGCCAGGGGTAAGACGGTACTCGCCAGTGTGCAGGGGGGTGCCGGCCATGTTGAAGCGCCAGTACAACCGCAACCAGACAGCGTCGTCGAGCAATCCTTCCCTTTGCATGCTGTAGAACATGCGGTTGGGGTTAGTGCCATTGGGCACATCCAGCAGGCGTTCCTGCGTGACGTGCAAGGGCTGCTCCAGGACCGAGTTGACCTTCCAGGCCGACCAGCCAAACGCCAGGCCGGCAAGGATCAAGCCCATTTCCAGCAACAGCAGGAATTTACGTCTCACGAATTCAGGTTTCCAGTAACGTACGGGCAACGGCCTGCAGTTTACGAGTGAGCGGGCCCGGCGACCAGTTTAGCGCGGCTACGCCACACACGGGCCAAATGCCGTAAACGCTATTGCAAACAAATACTTCATCCGCTTGCTCAAGCGCCTCGAACGACAGGTCGCAGACCTGTACCCCAATACCCAGCAGCGGGGCCTGTTCCAGCAGTGCGGCACGCATCACGCCCGCCACGCCACAACGGCTAAGGTCGGCGGTAAGCAACACGCCATCGCGCACCAGAAACAGATTGCTGTATACGCCTTCGATCACCCTGCCCTGCGCGTCACGCATCAGGCCTTCGGCATGGTCGCTGTCCTGCCATTCGGCACGGGCCAGCACCTGCTCCAGGCGGTTAAGGTGTTTGAGGCCGGCCAGCAGTGGTTGTTCCCCAAGCCGGGTCTGGCAAGGGAACAAACGCACGCCATGCTCAGCATGCTCGACAGGATAGCGGGGTAATGGGCTGCCTTGCAGGATACGCCGCGGCGCTGCATCGACAGCTGGCGCATAGCCACGCTGGCTATCGCCACGGGTAAGGATGAGTTTGACGACACCCTCACCCAGTTGGCTGGCGTAGCGCAGCAGCTCGTCGCGTACCAGCGCCAGATCGGCGTTGATGGCCAGGCGCTGGCAGCCCAGTGCCAGGCGTGCGAGGTGGCCGTCCAGCAAGCTGGGCCGGGCACCTCGCACGGCGATGGTTTCGAACAGGCCATCGCCGTAAGCCAGGCCGCGATTCTGCAGGTTGAGTGCAGTCGCCGGCTGGCCGTCGATCCAGCTGTGCATCAGTCGGCAAACCGGCGGAATACCAGCGAGCCGTTGGTGCCGCCAAAGCCGAACGAGTTGGACAGCACCACGTCGATCGGCATGCTGCGCGCCTGGTGGGGAACGAAGTCGAGGTCACACCCTTCGTCCGGCTCGTCCAGGTTGATGGTCGGTGGGGCCATCTGGCTATTGATTGCCAGCACGCTGAAGATCGCTTCCACCGCGCCTGCGGCGCCCAGCAGGTGGCCCGTCATCGACTTGGTCGAGCTGACCGCCAGCTTGTAGGCATGCTCGCCGAACACGCGCTTGATCGCCGCCACTTCGGCCACATCGCCCGCTGGGGTAGAAGTGCCGTGGGCGTTGATGTAGCTGACGTCTTCCGGCTGGATACCGGCATCGCGCAAGGCGTTGGCCATGCAGCGGGCAGCGCCTTCGCCAGAGTCGGGCGGCGACGTCATGTGGTAGGCGTCGCCGCTCATGCCAAAGCCAACCAGTTCGGCGTAGATAGTCGCCCCGCGGGCCTTGGCGTGCTCCAGCTCCTCGAGCACCAGGGCCCCAGCACCGTCGGACAACACAAACCCGTCACGCCCCTTGTCCCACGGCCGGCTGGCCCGGCTGGGTTCATCGTTGCGGGTAGACAGCGCGCGCGAAGCGCCAAAACCGCCCATGCCCAGACCACAAGCCGCCATTTCGGCGCCACCGGCGATCATCACATCAGCTTCACCGTAGGCGATATTGCGCGCGGCCATGCCGATGCAATGGGTGCCGGTGGTGCACGCAGTGGCGATGGCATAGTTCGGCCCTTGCAGGCCCAGGTGGATCGACAGGAAACCGGAGATCATGTTGATGATCGAGCCCGGCACGAAGAACGGCGAAATGCGGCGCGGCCCTGAATCGTGCAGGGTGCGGCTGGTTTCTTCGATGTTGGTCAGACCACCGATACCCGAGCCCATGGCCACGCCAATACGCTCGCGGTTGGCATCGGTGACCTCCAGGCCGGCATTACGCACGGCCTGGAAACCAGCCGCCAGGCCGTACTGGATGAACAGGTCGAGCTTGCGGGCCTCTTTGGCCGACAGGTACTGCTCAACCTCGAAGCCTTTCACCGAGCCGCCAAAACGGGTGGAGTAGGCAGACAGGTCCGTGTGTTCGATCGGACCAATGCCACTGCGGCCAGCCAGAATGCCCTGCCAGGTGCTCGGTACATCGGTACCCAGTGGCGACAGCATACCCATACCGGTGACCACGACGCGTCTACGCGACACAGTACTCTCCTTTTCTAATAACAGAGTCTCTTGCCATTGCATTCAAGTGCTGGAATGAAATGGCAACAGGCTCTTGGTGCGCGGTGAACGAAGCCGCCTGAAAAAATGCGAGGCGCTCGCAAAGAAAAAACCGCACGCCAGCGAAGGCAGTGCGGTTTTCCCCGACAAGAAACGTCGACTGTAGCGTCTTAGGCCTGGTGGGCTTTGACGTAGTCGATGGCAGCTTGAACGGTAGTGATCTTCTCGGCTTCTTCGTCAGGGATTTCGGTCTCGAATTCCTCTTCCAGAGCCATCACCAGTTCAACGGTGTCAAGCGAATCGGCACCCAGGTCATCGACGAAGGACTTCTCAATAGTCACTTCTTCTTCCTTGACGCCCAGTTGCTCGGCGACGATTTTCTTGACGCGTTCTTCGATGGTGCTCATACCTAGTTTTCACTCCTAATGGATATATGTCAGGCAGCTGGCCGGTGGCTAATTTTATAGAAAGACGTTCGCTTTTCAAGCTAAACGCACCTTCAGGCTAGTCACCACACCCGCTGCCTGGAATCTGGTTGCAGCTTTATAACGGATTTTAGGCTCGCAGTATGACTCTTTTTTTACGAAACCCGTCACATTGAGTTGCAGTATTACATGTACATCCCGCCGTTGACCGGCACGGTAGCGCCGGTCACGTAGGCGGCGCCGTCGGACGCCAGGAACGAAACCACCTTGGCAATTTCGTCAGCCTGGCCCAGGCGGCCCAGCGGAATCTGGGTCTGCAGGGCTTCGCGCTGAGCCTCTGGCAGCTCGCGGGTCATGTCGGTATCGATGAAGCCTGGGGTCACCGAGTTGACGGTGATACCACGCGAACCCACTTCACGCGCCAAGGCGCGGCTGAAACCTTCCAGACCGGCCTTGGCAGCCGCGTAGTTGGCCTGACCTGCGTTACCCATGGCACCAACGACCGAGCCGATGCTGATGATACGACCCCAACGCGCCTTGGTCATGCCACGCAGCACGCCCTTGGACAGACGGTAGAGGCTGTTCAGGTTGGTGTCGATGACATCAAACCACTCGTCGTCTTTCATGCGCAGCATGAGGTTGTCGCGGGTGATACCGGCATTGTTGACCAAGATGGCCGGCGCGCCGAACTGCTCGCCAATGGCGGCCAGTACGGCTTCAACCGATTCGGCGCTGGTCACGTTCAGCTCCATGCCAGTGCCGGTAATGCCGTGTTCTTTCAGGGTGGCAGCGATGCGCTCGGCACCGGACGCCGACGTGGCGGTACCGATCACGGTCGCGCCCTGGCGGCCCAGCTCGAGGGCGATGGCCTGACCAATACCACGGCTGGCGCCGGTAACCAGTGCAACTTTACCTTGCAGGCTCATGCAAGCTTCTCCAAATCAGGCCAGTGCCGCGCGAGTGGCAGCAACGGCGTCAGGGGTGTTGAGGTTGTAGGTGGTCACGCCGTCGGCGCAACGCTTGTTAAGGCCAGCCAGCACCTTGCCCGGGCCACACTCGACCAGGTTGACCGCACCGTTGGCGGCCAGGGTCTGCACGCACTCGACCCAGCGCACCGGCTGGTACAGCTGTGCCAGCAGGTCGTGCTTGAGGGCATCGAGGTCGGCGGCGACGGCGGCAGTGACGTTCTGCACCACCGGAATCTGCGGGGCCTTCCATTCGATGGCATTGACCGAATCGGCAAAGCGCTCGGCGGCTGGCTTCATCAGGGCGCAGTGCGACGGGACGCTGACCGCCAGTGGCAGGGCGCGCTTGGCACCTTTGGCCTTGCACAGCTCCATGGCGCGATCTACCGCCGCCTTGTTGCCGGCGATGACCACCTGACCAGGCGAGTTGAAGTTCACGGCGCTGACCACTTCATCCTCAGCGGCTTCGGCGCAGATTTCCACGACCACAGCATCGTCCAGGCCGAGAATGGCAGCCATGGCGCCGTGACCGGCCGGTACGGCTTCCTGCATCAGCTGACCGCGGCGCTCGACCAGGCGAACGGCATCTTTCAGGCTGATGCTGCCGGCGGCGACCAGGGCGCTGTATTCGCCCAGGCTGTGACCGGAAACGAAGGCCGGCTTGGCACCGCCCTCTTCCAGCCACAGGCGCCACAGTGCGATGGACGCAGTAAGGATCGCCGGCTGGGTCTTGTCGGTCTGGTTGAGTTGCTCTTCCGGGCCGTCCTGGACCAGCTTCCACAGGTCGTAGCCGAGCGCTTCGGACGCTTCCTTGAAGGTTTCGATGATCACTGGCTTCTCGGCGCCGAGCTCGGCGAGCATGCCCAGCGACTGGGAACCTTGACCGGGAAAGACGAATGCGAGGGATGCAGACATTGAACAAGCCCTTATGATCTTGTCGTCGGATAGTGTGCGCCAGGCCCGAGGCCAGGCGCGGAATCTGAAAACTTGGATGGAAACACAGACCAAGCGGTCACATTTAAGCACTTCATCGGCGAAATGCCTAAGGCAACAGGTCTTCAAGGCGGCCATGCAGCCGCTGCGGCAGGTTTTCCTGAATTTCGATCAGCGCCCGCTGGATGGCACTCTGAAACCCCTGCACGCCCGCCGAGCCATGACTCTTGATGACGATACCCTGCAGCCCCAGAAAGCTCGCCCCATTATGCCGCGCCGGCGCCAGGTCGGCCTGCAGACGCTTGAGCAGCGGCATGGCAACGGCCCCGGCAACGCGGGCAAAAGCACCGCCCTTGAACAGTTTTTCGATGCGCGCACCGATCATCGTCGCCAAGCCCTCGCTGGACTTGAGCAGTATGTTGCCGACAAAACCGTCGCACACCACCACGTCTGCCTCACCCCGGTACAGGCCATCCCCTTCGACGAAACCGACATAGTTGAGCCCGCGGGCGCCCTGCAACAGCGTGGCAGCCAGCTTGACCTGCTGGTTACCCTTGATGTCCTCGGTACCGATATTCAACAGCGCCACGCGTGGCCGATGCACACCCAGGGCCTGAGCGGCCACCGAGCCCATTACCGCGAACTGGTAGAGGTTTTCGGCGCTGCAGTCGACATTGGCGCCCAGATCGAGCAATTGACAGTAACCCGTCTGGGTCGGGATCGCCGCCACCATGGCCGGCCGGTCGATACCCGGCAAGGTCTTGAGCACGAAGCGCGACAACGCCATCAGCGCCCCGGTATTGCCGGCACTGACACAGGCCTGGGCTTTTCCGTCGCGCACCAGTTCGAGGGCGATGCGCATCGACGAATCCGGCTTGCCGCGCAACGCCTGGGATGGCCGCTCGTCCATGCCGACTACCTCACTGGCGGCCACAATCTGCAGGCGCGCGCGATCCGCAGCTGGCAAGCCACTGATGAGATCTTCAAGGAGGGAGGGTTGACCGACGAGGGTCAGGTGGAGCGAGGGGGTAGCCGAAAGGCAGGCAATGCTAGCCTGGACAATGCTGCGGGGACCGAAGTCCCCGCCCATTGCGTCGATCGCGATGACCTGAGCGGACAAGGATTACTCGTCAGCGCCCTTGTCGACCACTTTACGACCACGGTAAACGCCTTCTGGCGAAACGTGGTGACGCAGGTGAACTTCACCGGTGGTTTTCTCTACCGACAGCGCGTTTTCCGACAGAGCGTCGTGCGAACGGCGCATGTCACGGGCAGAGCGGGATTTTTTGTTCTGCTGAACAGCCATAATTGATTAACTCCTAAACGTTTGGGTCACGCTTTAACTGCGCCAAAACACTGAACGGGTTGGACCGCGATACCTCGTCCTTGCTCGATTCGGGCTCGTCTGCGCCCGCCGGCTGCTGGCATTCTTCCGGATGATGAGCAGGCACGATTGGCAAGGCAAGCAAAAGCTCCTCCTCAACCAATGCCTGCAGATCCAAAGGATCTTCGCCCAGTTCCAGCACGTCATAGCCTTTCGGCAACGACTGGGTATTCGCACCCTCCTTCACCACGGCGTATGTACATTCGCTGTGGACCGGTAGGGTGACCAGCTCAAGACAACGCTGGCAAACCATCTTGACTTCGACGTCCAGCTCGCTGTGGATTACCACCACGTGCTGTTCATCTCGTTCAAAATCGAACTTCGCCTGCACCGTACCGACATTGTCGGAAAGCGGGTCGCAGAGTCTTTCCAAATCAGCGAGTTGCAGCGAACCGTTAAGGGTTACGCCACGATCGGCTAATTTGCGCGGGTCAACGTGAGGTGGAATCGGGTCATTCAACATAGGCGCAGCATTCTAGGGATGCCCCCCGCCCCTGTCAAAGGAAATTAGGCGGCATCGTGCGTGATAGAATTGGTTCAACCGAACCCGGAGTCTACCATGCTTCCTTTGTTACTGGCTTCCAGCTCTGCCTATCGCCGCGAACTGCTCGCTCGCCTGCACCTGCCCTTCACCTGGGCAAGCCCCGATATAGACGAGCAGCGCCGGGAAGACGAGCCAGCCGTTGAACTGGTACGCCGCCTTGCCAGGCAAAAAGCCGAGGCCTTGGCGGGCAGCCATCCCAGGCACCTGATTATCGGGTCGGACCAGGTAGCTGTGTTGGGCGAACAGGTGCTGGGTAAGCCGCACACCTTCGAGCGGGCTTGCGAGCAACTGCTGGAGTGTAGCGGGCAGCAGGTGAGCTTTCTGACTGGGCTGGCGCTGCTGAACAGCGCCACCGGGCAATGCCAGGTGGATTGCGTGCCGTTTACCGTCACGATGCGCGAATTGAGCCGCGAGCGCGTGGAGCGTTACGTCGCGACGGAACAGCCGCTGGATTGCGCAGGGAGCTTCAAGGCGGAGGGGTTGGGGGTGAGCCTGTTCCAGAGCACCCATGGGTGCGATGCAACCAGCCTGATCGGGCTGCCACTGATTCGGCTGGTGGATATGCTGACCAAGGAAGGGGTGGTGGTTCCGTAGCCTGGCTGGAGATTTTGGCGCCCGACGGATCGAGCGCCGCCCGGGAGGGTGAACGTTCGGGGATATTGGCCGGCAGGTCCGGCCTATTCGCGGGTAAACCCGCTCCTACAACGGGCGTGGCGACACCAGCTCATGCTCGCGAATGCGATGGTGCTGCGACGGTGAACGGCCGGGGGATATTGGACGGCGGGTCCGACCCATTCGCGGGCACACCCCACAACAGCACATGGCGACACCACCGATTGTTGTAGGAGCCCCGATCGATGAGCGCGCCGCGCGGGCGGCGCTCGATCTGCCAGACACCACAAGAACTGCGACGAACTCAACGCAACTGCGGCCCCTGGAACCCCATCCACATCGCCAGGTGCTCAGCCACGCTGGCACCCACGCGCTTGGAGAAGCGATCGAAAGGCGACTCCTGAACGGTGAAGTCCACCAACTCCTTCTCCCCCACGATCTCGCGCGCCACATAGCTGGCACTGCCCAAGCCATCCACCAGCCCCAGCGCCTTGGCCTGCTCACCCGACCAGATAAGGCCACTGAACAACTCCGGGTGCTCCTTGTCCTTCAGGCGCTCACCCCGCCCCTGCTTGACCATGGCGATGAACTGCTGGTGCGTGGTATCCAGCACGCCCTGCCAGAACCGGGTCTCTTCTGGTTTTTCCGGCGAAAACGGATCAAGGAACGCCTTGTGCTCACCCGACGTATAGGCACGCCGCTCGACCCCTAGCTTCTCCATGGCGCCAACAAAGCCATAGCCCGCCGCCGTCACCCCAATGGACCCCACCAGGCTGGCCTTGTCGGCATAGATCTCGTCCGCCGCACTGGCGATGTAATACGCACCGGAAGCACCAAGGTCGGCGATCACCGCATACAGCTTGATGGCAGGATATTCGGCACGCAGGCGACGGATTTCGTCATACACGTAACCCGCCTGCACCGGGCTGCCACCCGGGCTATTGATGCGCATCACCACCGCCTTGGTCTTGCCGTCCTTGAACGCTTCGCGCAGGCTCTTGACGATGTTATCGGCACTGGCAGCCTCCTGATCGGCAATCACCCCGCGCACTTCGACCAGCGCGGTATGGCTGGCACTGCGCGAAGCGGCCTTATCCATGTCCATCAGCGGCGAGAACAACGCCAGAATGCCAAACAGGTAGACGAAGGTCAGCAGCTTGAAGAAGATCCCCCAGCGCCGCGACCGTCGTTGCTCCTGCACGCTGGCCAGCAAGGTCTTTTCCAGCAGCCTCCAGCTGTTGCGCTCTTCGCGCTCCCCGGGCTCGGCCTCAGGGGCTTTCCATTCGTCTGCCATGCTTACCTACCTTGGAAATGGAATTGCGGAACCACCCAGCCACTCGCGCAACTGGGAAAAGTGATCGATACATACCTGCGGGCCAAATTCGGCCAGCGCCTGCAGCGACATGGCACCATAGCCAACCGCCACCGAATGCATGCCGGCATTGCTGGCCATCTGCAGGTCGAATGCCGAATCTCCGACCATCAGCGCACGCGACGGTTCGACGCCACAATGCCCGAGGATTTCCTCAAGCATCAGCGGGTGTGGCTTGCCACGGGTCTCGTCAGCGGCACGGGTGATGTCGAAAAACCGCTCCCAGCCATTGGCCTTGAGCACCCGATCCAGCCCGCGACGAGCCTTGCCGGTGGCCACCGCCAGGCGGTAACCCTCGGCGCGAAAGGCATCCAGCGACTCGACCACGCCATCGAACAGCGGCGAAGGTTGCTGATCCAGTGCAACGTAGACATCGGCATAGTGCTGGCGGAAGCTGGCAACCTCTGCAGGCACCAGGTGCGGGTACAAAGTGTGGATCGCCTCGTCCAAGGCCAGGCCGATGATGCCCTTGACCGCATGGTCACTGCTCTGCGCCTCGCCGGCACGCTCTGCGGCGACATTCATGGCCTCGACGATACGACCAATGGAATCGGCCAGGGTGCCGTCCCAGTCGAAGATCAGTAGCTCATAGCCTTTTTTCATGGATCAGGACGCACTCAAACGTTCAACGGTTTTCGCCCATACCTCATCCACAGGCGCCTCGAGCTTCAACTCGCCACCGTCGGGCAGCGGTACAGTCAACGCGTAGGCATGCAGGAACAGGCGCTTGCCACCCAACTCGCGAATTTCCCGACTGAAGTCTTCGTCGCCGTATTTGCTGTCGCCAGCGATCATGTGCCCGGCATGCAGGGTGTGCACGCGGATCTGATGGGTACGACCGGTGATCGGGCGTGCCTCGACAATGGTGGCAAAGTCGCCAAAGCGGCGCAGCACGCGAAACAGGGTCAGCGCCTCCTTGCCTTCATCGTTCACTTCGACCATGCGCTCGCCGGAACGCAGGTTGCTCTTGAGCAACGGCGCGTTGACCTGCTTTTTCGAGGTTGGCCAGTGGCCGCGCACCAGCGCCATGTAGCGCTTGTCGACACCATCGCCGCGCAGGGCGGCATGCAGGTGGCGCAGCATGCTGCGCTTCTTGGCGATCATCAACAGACCAGACGTGTCGCGATCCAGGCGGTGCACCAGCTCCAGCTCCTTGGCGTCCGGGCGCAACTGGCGCAGCGCCTCGATCACCCCGAAGCTCAGGCCGCTGCCGCCGTGCACGGCGATGCCGGCCGGCTTGTTCATCACGATAAGCGCCTTGTCCTCGTAGACAATGGCGGCTTCCAGACGCTGCAGCAGGCCTTGGGCCACCGGCGCCGGTTCGTCTCGTTCCGGCAAGCGGACGGGCGGAACGCGCACGATGTCGCCGGCCTGGATCTTGTACTCCGGCTTGACGCGGCCCTTGTTGACCCTCACCTCACCCTTGCGCAGGATGCGGTAGACCAGTGTCTTGGGCACGCCCTTGAGGGCCGTGATGAGGAAATTATCGATGCGCTGGCCGGCAAGCTCCGGCGCGACTTCGATCAGCTGAACGCCGGAAGTCGGAGGGGTATTGGTCGTCATTGCGAGATCATAACAATTTTTTATGGAATTGAAGCACTTAATCATTGCTGCTATAGTCGCGAACGCCGCCAAAAGCGGCAGGCCAGCGGCACCAGGCTCTTTGCCGGTCCTTGACCTTCGCAATTCTCCAGGACGCGAGGCCGTCCTACGGGGTTTTCGCCAGTTTACCGAAATGCCTGGAATCGCCACCAGCGCCGTGTAGAGAAGACCGAAAAAAAACGACAAGTGCGGTGTTTCACCTGCTTACCCGATTCTTTTCGCTGCACCTCTGCCCGCGAGTCGCTTCCACGCATCGCCCGGCGAATGCTTCGGAAATACCTGCCTTGGACATGAATGGCGCCAGCGCAGAACCAGCGCTGGCGAAAAATGCAACCCGTTGCGGATTCAGCGCGCGGCAGCACCCGAATTATCAGGGATACGTGCAGGGTGGAGATGCACAGCCCTCGGACCGTGTAGCACCGCGTCCGGCCACCAGCCCACTGACGGCTGGTGAGCGGATAAGGTCCTGAACAGATGCCCTCCGGGCGTCCACGGCTGACGGTTGATTCCTCCTCCTGACTGAGTGCACAAGGCCCGCTTGGTTGATTCGGATACCTATTCGAAGCCACCGGGGCCTTGTTGGCACCGCAGCAAACAGGACGCGTCGTCGCGACAACGGCAGGCTGGGCAACCGGCTGGTGCCGAACGTCGCTCGACACGGGGGTGGCCCGGCCACCCTTTGCGCACCTTGGCACCGACCATGAGACGTCGTGTGTGCCGAACGCCGTTTCCGGCAGCCCGGAAACCGACGGTACAACATGAAAAGAATGCTGATTAACGCGACTCAACCCGAAGAGTTGCGTGTAGCCCTGGTGGACGGCCAACGTCTCTACGATCTGGACATCGAGTCCGGCGCGCGCGAGCAGAAAAAGGCCAACATCTACAAAGGCAAGATCACCCGCATCGAACCCAGCCTCGAAGCCGCCTTCGTCGACTTCGGTTCCGAACGTCACGGCTTCCTGCCGCTGAAAGAAATCTCCCGCGAGTACTTCAAGAAGGCCCCAGAAGGCCGGGTCAACATCAAGGAAGTGCTCAGCGAAGGCCAGGAAGTCATCGTTCAGGTCGAGAAGGAAGAGCGCGGCAACAAAGGCGCCGCCCTCACCACCTTCATCAGCCTGGCCGGCCGCTACCTGGTGCTGATGCCCAACAACCCGCGTGCCGGTGGCATCTCGCGCCGCATCGAAGGCGAAGAGCGCAACGAACTGCGCGAAGCCCTGAACGGCCTGACTGTACCGGGCGACATGGGCCTGATCGTGCGCACTGCCGGCCTTGGCCGCAGCAGCGAAGAAATGCAGTGGGACCTGGATTACCTGCTGCAGCTGTGGACCGCCATCAAGGAAGCGTCCCTGGACCGCGCCGCGCCATTCCTGATCTACCAAGAAAGCAACGTCATCATCCGCGCCATCCGCGACTACCTGCGCCAGGACATCGGCGAAGTGCTGATCGACAGCATCGACGCCCAGGAAGAAGCGCTGACCTTCATCCGTCAGGTGATGCCGCAGTACGCCAGCAAGGTCAAGCTGTACGAAGACAGCGTGCCGCTGTTCAACCGCTTCCAGATCGAAAGCCAGATCGAGACCGCCTTCCAGCGCGTGGTCGACCTGCCGTCCGGCGGTTCGATCGTGATCGACCCGACCGAAGCCCTGGTGTCCATCGACATCAACTCGGCGCGCGCCACCAAAGGCAGCGACATCGAAGAAACCGCCCTGCAGACCAACCTGGAAGCGGCCGAGGAAATTGCCCGCCAGCTGCGCCTGCGTGACATCGGCGGCCTGATCGTCATCGACTTCATCGACATGACCCCGGCGAAGAACCAGCGCGCTGTTGAAGAGCGCGTGCGTGAATGCCTGGAAGCCGACCGCGCCCGCGTGCAGGTTGGCCGCATCTCGCGCTTCGGCCTGCTGGAAATGTCCCGTCAGCGCCTGCGCCCATCGCTGGGCGAAAGCAGCGGCATCGTCTGCCCACGCTGCTCCGGCACCGGCATCATCCGTGACGTCGAATCGCTGTCGCTGGCCATCCTGCGCCTGATCGAAGAAGAAGCCCTGAAGGACCGCACCGCCGAAGTACGTGCTCAAGTGCCGATCCCGGTAGCCGCGTTCCTGCTGAACGAAAAGCGTAACTCGATCACCAAGATCGAGCTGCGCACCCGTGCGCGCATCATCATCCTGCCGAACGACCACCTGGAAACCCCGCACTTCGAAGTCCAGCGCCTGCGCGACGACAACCCTGAAGTGCTGAACAACCAGTCCAGCTACGAAATCGCCGCCGCCGAAGCTGAAGAAGCGCCGCAGCCGACCGCCACCCGCACCCTGGTACGCCAGGAAGCCGCAGTGAAGACGGCCCCGGCCCGCGCCAACGCACCGGTACCGGCCGCCGCTGAAGAGCCCCAGCCTGCCGCCCCGGTCGCCCCTGCCCCGAGCGCTCCGGAGCCAAGCCTGTTCAAAGGCCTGGTGAAGTCGCTGGTGAGCCTGTTCGCCGGCAAGGACGAGCCTGCCGCCGCGCCAGTGGTGCCCGCCGCCGAAAAACCGGCTGCCGAGCGCAGCCCGCGTAACGAAGAACGCCGCAACGGCCGCCAGCAAAGCCGCAACCGCAACGGCCGCCGCGACGAAGAACGCAAGCCGCGTGAAGAGCGTGCCGAGCGCGCACCGCGTGAAGAGCGTGCGCCGCGCGAGGAACGCGCCCCACGCGAAGAGCGCGCACCGCGTGAGGAACGTGCCCCACGTGAAGAGCGTGCTCCGCGTGAGGAGCGTGCACCGCGTGAAGAACGTACTCCGCGCCAGCCACGCGAAGACCGCCGTAGCAACCGCGGCGAAGAGCGCGTTCGCGAACTGCGCGAGCCGCTGGACGCTACCCCGCCAGCCGAACGCGAAGAGCGCCAGCCGCGTGAAGAACGTGTAACCCGCGAAGAGCGAGCTCCACGTGAAGAGCGCGCACCGCGTGAAGAGCGTGCTCCACGCGAAGAACGCGCACCGCGCGAAGAGCGTGCCCCTCGCGAAGAACGTGCTCCACGTGAAGAACGCGCACCGCGCGAAGAGCGTGCTCCACGCGAAGAACGCGCCCCGCGCCCACCACGCGAAGAGCGCCAACCACGCGCTGCCGAAGAAGCAACCGAGCAGGCTGCCGAACTGGCCGAAGAGCAACTGCCAAGCGAAGAGCTGCTGCAAGACGAGCAGGAAGGCACCGATGGCGAGCGCCCACGCCGCCGCTCCCGTGGCCAGCGTCGTCGCAGCAACCGTCGTGAGCGTCAGCGCAATGCCAATGGCGAGCTGATCGACGGCAGTGAAGAAGAAGGCAGCGAAGAGCAGCCACAACAGCACCAGGCCACCGAGCTGGGTGCCGAACTGGCTGCCGGCCTTGCCGTGACGGCTGCTGTCGCCAGCAGCAACATCAGCTCCGACGCAGAAGCCCAGGCCAACCAGCAGGCCGAGCGTGCTACCGCCGAAGTCGCCGCCGCTGCAGAAACCGACAACAGCGAAGCCGCCCAACCGGTCGAGCAGGTCGAAGCGGCCACCAAAGCTGAAGATGCGCCCGAGGCCCCAGCGGTCGAGCAGCCGGTCACCGAGCCAGTGGCCGCAGCCGAGGCAACTGCCGAGCCTGTGGTCGAAGTGGCCCCGCAGCCTGTCGCTGTAGATGCACCTGCTGTTGAGCCGGTCGTGGTTGCAGAAACCGTGGTCACTGAAACCCCGGCAGAAGCCCCAGCGGTAGAAGCCGGTGAGATCGAACAGGCCCCGGCCGTGGTCGAAGTCGCTCCGGTTGCCGTGCAGCCTGCCCCGGTTGTCGAAGCCCAGCCAGAAGTGGTGGCCGAGCCTGCACCTGCAGTGGTCGAACCTGCCACTGTCATGCTGGCCAACGGCCGCGCACCGAACGACCCACGTGAAGTGCGTCGCCGCAAACGTGAGGCCGAGGCTGCTGCCAAAGCCGCACAGGAAGCTGCTGCAGCCTCCCAGGAACCAGCCTTGGAAACCGCCGATGAGCACAAACCTCATCACGGCTGATAGCCAGAGCTGAATGAAAAAGCCCCGCCAGTGCGAACTGGCGGGGCTTTTTTTGGTTTGCCTGACGGGCCTCTTCGCGGGTAAACCCGCTCCTACAATGGCCTGTGTCCAACCCCCGATGTGTGCCCACCACCGATCAGCGTGTAGGAGCGGGTTTACCCGCGAATACGGTGGCGGCGGCAACGGTGAACGGCGGGTGGAAATTGGCCACCAGGCCCGGTCCTTTCGCGGGTAAACCCGCTCCTACAATGGCCTGTGTCCAACCCCGATGTGTGTTCACCACCGATCAGCGTGTAGGAGCGGGTTTCCCCGCGAATACGGTGGTGGCGGCAACGGTGAACAGCAGGTGGAAATTGGCCACCAGGCCCGGCCCTTTCGCGGGTAAACCCGCTCCTACGGGGGTTCACAGCCGGCAAATCAGTAAAGATTAGGCTCCATCTCCAGCTCAACCCCAAACCGCTCGAAGATATCCGCCTGAATCTTCCGTGCCAGCGCATGCATCTGCGCCCCGCTCGCCTGGCCATAATTGACCAGCACCAGCGACTGCAAGCGATGCACGCCAGCATCACCCTCGCGATGGCCCTTCCAGCCCGCCTGCTCAATCAACCAGCCCGCCGCCAGTTTCACCTGACCATCAGCCTGTGGGTATGCCACGACACCGGGATACTGCGCACGAATACGCTCGACCAGATCAGCCTTTACCACCGGATTCTTGAAGAAGCTCCCGGCATTGCCCAGCTCTGCCGGATCTGGCAGCTTCTCGCGGCGAATGCTGCAGATTGCATCACTGATCGCTTGCGCGGTCAGCTCGGTCACACCCCGCTCAGACAGGCGTTGACGCACCGGGCCGTAATCCAGATGAGCGTGCAGGGTGCGGGTCAAGGCAAAGCGCACACGCAGGATCAACCAGCGGCCGGGATTGCGCTTGAAAAGGCTGTCGCGATAGCCGAAAGCACATTCCGCCAAACTGAAGTCACGCAGCACGCCCGTCTCACGGTCCAGGGCTGTCAGCCCGGCGAACACGTCCTTGATCTCCACCCCGTATGCGCCCACGTTCTGCATCGGCGCAGCACCTACGGTGCCGGGGATCAGGCTGAGGTTCTCCAGCCCGCAATAGCCCTGCGCCAGCGTCCACTGCACAAACGCGTGCCACGGCTCACCGGCCTCGGCTTCGACCACGATACGCTCGCCATCATCACTGAGCACACGCCGACCGCGGCTGGCCATGTGCAGCACCAGTGCATCGATATCGCGGGTCAGCAGCAGGTTGCTGCCACCCCCGATCACCAGTACCGGCAGGCCCCTTTGCTGTGCCTGGCCCAATGCCTGACGCACCTGCTGGTCGTCCTGCACCTGGCTGAAATAGCGCGCCTTCACGTCGATGCCGAAGGTATTGTAAGGCTTGAGCGATACCTGCTCCTGCCACTGCACTGTCATAGACGCCCCTTGATTTCCAGTACCAGCGCCTGGCAAGCCGCTTCCACCAGATCCAGCACCTGCTCGAAGCCGTCGGCGCCACCGTAGTAAGGGTCTGGCACTTCATCCAGTGCTGCACCGTAGCGGCGCAGGAACAGGTCGAGTTCACCCACTGCCGTGGACGGGCGCAAGGCGCGCAGATCGCGCAGGTTGTGCTCATCCATGGCCAACACCAGGTCGTATTCGGCGAAGTGCGATGCCTTGACCTGTTGGGCGCGTTGCTGCGACAGATCGTAACCGCGCGCCAGCGCCGCCTTGCAGGTGCGGCTGTCTGGCGCCTTGCCGACATGCCAATCGCCGGTGCCGGCAGAAGCCACCTGCACCTTGTCGGCGAGCCCGGCGGCCTGCAATTGATGGCGCAGCACGCCTTCGGCAGTGGGCGAGCGGCAGATGTTGCCCAGGCACACGAACAGGACGCGCATCAGGCCTCCAGCAAGCGCCGTACGCGCTCCAGATCCTCAGGGGTGTCGACACCCACGGCAGGCGCCTCGATGGCGTCCTCGATGTGAATGCGTACGCCGTGCCACAGGGCACGCAGCTGCTCCAGCGCTTCAGCCTGCTCGAGCCAGCATGGGCCCCAGCTGACGAAGTCGTGCAGGAAGCCGACACGGTAAGCGTACATGCCAATATGGCGGCGATAGGGCACCCCTTCCGGCAGCACGTCGCGGGCCTTGGCGAAGGTATCGCGGGCCCAGGGCAGCGGCGCTCGGCTGAACGTCAGGGCCAGGCCGTTCTTGTCACTCACCACCTTGACCGCGTTCGGGTTGAACACGGTTTCCGGCTCATGGATCGGCTCGGCCAGGGTGGCGATACCGGCTTCCGGATGCGCAGCCAGGTTGGCCGCCACCTGGTCGATGATCACCGGCGGGATCAGCGGCTCGTCGCCCTGCACGTTGACCACGATGGCGTCAGCCGGCAAACCGAGGTACGCGGCCACTTCGGCCAGGCGGTCAGTGCCCGATTCATGATCGGCACGGGTCATCAGCACTTCGGCGCCGAAGGCCTGGCAGGCTTCAAGGATGCTGGTGTCGTCGGTGGCGATGACCACACGGCTGGCACCGCTCTTGCGGGCCTGCTCCCACACATGTTGCACCATCGGCTTGCCGGCAATCAGCAGCAGCGGTTTGCCTGGCAGGCGGGTGGAGCGCAGCCGGGCGGGGATTACTACCGTAAATTCCAGGCTCATTTGTCAAGACGCTCGTCGTCGGTCAGGGTGCGTGCCTCGCTTTCCAGCATGACCGGGATACCGTCGCGAATCGGGTAGGCCAGGCCAGCGCCTTTGCTGATCAGCTCGGTCTTGTCGGCGCTCAGCTTGAGCGGGCCCTTGGTGATCGGGCAGGCCAGGATATCGAGCAGTTTGGTGTCCATTGGAGGCTTCCTTTAGGCCAGGTGGCCGGAAATTGAAAACGGGCTCAGGGTTTGCGCAACAAGCGTTGCAGCTGGTTGTCGAACCAGGCGCTGAAAGCCGGCGTAGGCTGCGCTTCGACGGCCAGGTACCACCAGTCGTCAGCGGCAAAGGCCCGGCATTTCACCGCGTCCTTCTCGGTCATGACCAGCGGCAGTGGCGGGCTGAAAGCCAGGCTCCGGGCACTGAACTGCGCATGGTCGGCGAAGGGATGCGGCACCGGCTGCCAGTTTAGCCCCAGCAGGGTGTTGAAGAAACGTTGCGGGTTACCGATACCGGCCACCGCATGCAGGCGCTGGCCGGCGGGGAAATGGTCGAGCGCACGGCGCTCGCCAGTGCGCACGTTGACCAGGGCGGACGGCTGCAGACGGAAACCAAAACCATCGGTGCGGTCTTCGCTGGCGCCGTTGAACAGCACCGCGTCAGCCTCACGCAAGCGGTCGGCCGGCTCACGCAACGGCCCCGCCGGCAGGCAACGGCCATTGCCCAGGCCGCGGGCAGCGTCGATCAGCACCAGTTCCAGGTCACGGGCCAGGCGGTAATGCTGCATACCGTCGTCGCACAGGATCAGGTCGAGGGGTTCGCTGGCCAGCAATGCCTGCACGGCACGGGAGCGATCGGGGTCGATCATCAGTGGCACGCCGGTGCGTTGCACAATCAGCAGCGGCTCGTCGCCCGCCTGATCGGCCGCCTGATCGGCCTGCACCCGCCAGGGCAGCTGTGGCGGCTTGGCACCATAACCGCGGCTGACCACACCCACCTTCAGCCCCTGCTGGCGACAGTGTTCGATCAGCCAGAGGATCATCGGCGTCTTGCCGGTGCCACCGACGGTGATGTTGCCCACCACAATGACCGGTACCGGTGCCCGGTAGCTGGCACTGTCACCCCTTAGAAAACGTGCCCGCTTGCGCGTGACCACGCGGCGATACAAGGCCTCCAGCGGACGCAGCAGCGCCAGCGCCGGATGCCCGGCATACCAGGCAGCGAGCAAGCGGTCGGCGAACGCCATCAAGGCGTGCCCTGGGCCGCCTCGACGGTGGTCATGCGCAACTGGCTGAAGCCGAGCTTGCCGGCAGCATCCATTGCGGTGACCACAGCCTGGTGCGGGGTCTTGCCGTCGGCGCTGATGGCCAGCGGCAGCGTGTTGTCGCCGCCCGACTCGCGCGCTATGGCCTCGCTCAGGGTGGCCAGGTCGCTTTTGGGCAGCAGGTGGTTGTTCACCGAATACACGCCTTCGGCGCTGATGGTGATTTCCACCAGCTTGCCCGGGTCGGCCGGCGCCGGCTCGGCGCTGGTGGCTTCGGGCAGCTCGACGCGAAGTTGCGTTTCGCGGGTGAAGGTGGTGGTAACCACGAAGAACAGCAGCAGGACGAACACCACGTCGATCAGCGACGCCAGGTTGATGTCGACGTTCTCCCGCTGGCGATTGCGCCGGAACTTCACGCCTTGCCTCCGGCCACTTCCACTTCACGGTCACCCTGGATCACTTCCACCAGCTTGATCGCCTCCTGCTCCATGCCGATCACCAGTTCATCGATGCGGCGCAGCAGGAAACGGTGGAAGAACACTGCCGGAATACCGACCATCAGGCCAGCCGCAGTGGTGACCAGGGCCTTGGAGATACCACTGGCCAGCACGGCGGCGTTGGCGGTCATTTGCGAGCCCATGAAGGCGCTGAAAATGTCGATCATGCCCAGCACGGTGCCCAGCAGGCCCAGCAGAGGCGCCATGGCGGCGATGGTGCCGAGGGTGCTGATGTAGCGCTCCAGTTCATGGATGACGCGCGAGGCGGCCTCCTCGATGCACTCTTTCATAATCTCCCGACCGTGACGCGAATTGGCCAGGCCCGCCGCGAGGATTTCACCCAGTGGCGAATCGGCACGCAGGGCCTTGAGCTTGTCACTGGTCAGTTGCTTGTCCTTGATCCACATCCATACCTGGCCCAGCAGGTGCGGCGGGGTGACGCGACTGGCGCGCAAGGTCCACAGGCGTTCGACGACGATAGCCATGGCAGCGATGGAGCTCAGAATGATCGGCAGCATCATCCAACCACCGGACTTGACCAATTCCCACACAATAAACGCCCCTTCGGAAAAAGGCCGCCACTCTACCATAGGCGCGCCGAGGGCTCATCTGCCGGAGGTCAGGGAATTGGGGTCTGGGCTGGCAGATGCCTGCCTCTGCCTCACTCCCCTCGAACCCGCCAGAACCGCCGCTGCCCCCTAACACCCTCAACCCCCCCATACCGCCCCAACACCAACCGCAATGCCCCCTCCACTGCCGTATCATGCATCACCACCCCATGCCGCTCATACCGTTCGACCACCTGCACGTGCGGGTGCCCGAAGCTGTTGTTGCGCCCCCGCGAAATCAATACCCCGCGCGGTGCGGTAGCCCGGACGAACGCCTCGGTGGACGAGCTGCGGCTGCCATGATGTGGCGCCTGCAGCCAGTCGATACGCGGCACTTCAGTGTCCGCCAGCCAGGCCCGTTCGGCAGCAGCTTCCATATCCCCCGCCAGCAGCAAGCGCTCGCCCTGCGCCTCGACCAACAGCACACAGGAACGGTCATTACTGCTCTGCCCGTCCACCCAGCGCCACAGCGAAAAGCGCACGCCATCCCAATCCCATTGCTCGCCACTGGCACAAGGCTGCAAGGGAATATCAACCAGCGCTTCCCCACCGATTATCCGCTTGATCGGCAAACCACGCGCAATGGCTCCGGCCCCGCCCGCATGATCGGCATGCGCATGGCTGATCACCATCACGTCAAGGCCGCCCACCCCCAGCTTGCGCAAGGTTGGCAGCACCACGCGTTCCCCCAAGTCGCTTTCCCCCCTGGCCGGCCCGGCATCGTAGAGCAGGCTGTGATGCCGCGTACGCAACAGCACCGCCAGCCCCTGGCCAACATTCAGCTGCCAGACCTCGACCTGGCCGAACGGCACCGGCTCCCGGGGCACCCACAGCGCCAGCAGCATCACCCCTCCCAACCCACGCAGCGGCACACCACGGGGCAGCAAAATCAACAGCGCACCCAGACATACCAGCAGCCAGGCCCACAACGGCAGGGCCGGCGGCACCCATGCCGGGCGCTGCTGCGCCACCAGCGCCAGCCCGCGGAACAGCACATCCAGCAGGCCACCTGCCAGCCAGAGCAACGCCTCGCCAACGCCCGCCAGCGGCAACATCAGCGTGCCCAGCAACGCCAACGGCAAGACCGCCAGGCTGACCCACGTCACCGCCACAAGGTTGGCCAGCGGCGCACTGAGGCTCACCGGCAAGCCGGTGGCCAGCAACACCGGCAGCAAGCCGACAGCGATCACCCATTGCGCTCGTGTCCAGGCCTGCCAGGGCCGCCAACCACCCAACCGGGCACTGAAGCAGTAGATGAGCGTGGCCACGGCGGCGAACGACAGCCAGAACCCAGGCAGCAACGCCGCCAGTGGCTCGAAGACAAGCACAGCGACCAGTGCAACCAGCAACGGAAAAAACGCGCCAAGGTGGCGAAAGCGCAGACGCCAGAGCAGCACCACGGCCAACATCAGGCAGGCTCGCTGCACTGGCACCCCACCACCCGCCAGCCACCCGTAGGCCAGCGCTGCGGCCATGGCCAGGCCGCAGGCCCAGGGTAACCACGGTAGCCTTGCCGGCCATAGCCCCCAACGCGCCAGCCCGGCGACCAGGCCATAGAGCAAACCGGCGACCAGGCCGATGTGCTGGCCGGAAATCACCAGCAGGTGCACCGTGCCGGTGGCCTGCAACGTCTGCCAGTCCTCCCGGGCCAGGCCCGCACCGTCGCCAAGCACCAAGGCCACCAGCGCTGCCTGTCGGCCATTGGCTTCGACCATCAGCAAGCGCTGACGCAGCGCATCGCGCCAACCACCGGCGACTGGCGCCAGCAACTGCCCCGCCTTGACCGTACCCGTAGCCCCCACCCGTCGCGCCAGCAACTGCGCTTCCCGGTCAGGCCCGTGCGGGTTCAGCAGCCCGGCCGGGCGCTGCAAGGTCACCGCCAGCCGCCACTGCTCGCCCGCCCGCAGCGGCGGGCCGTCGAACCAGCTCAGTTGCAAGCGCTGAGGCAGTTCGGCCCGCCGCGAGCGTGGCGCTTCCAGCTCGAAACGCACGCCTTGTGCAGTGCGGGCCGGCAAACCCGCCACCCGCCCCTCCAGCCACAAGGTGCGGCCCTCCAGGCCGGCAGCCAGACGATCATCAAGGGCCTGCTGAGCAGACCCGCACGCCCAACACAAGCCCAGCAAAAACCAACCCAACGGCCATACGCGGGTAAACAGGCTGCCGACAGCGCAGGCTGCCAGGGTTATCAACCATCCGACCGATGGCAATGCGGGCAGAAAGCCCAGGCACAACAGCCCGAGCGCGAGCGCAAACATCCCTGTGCGCATGAGGTAGAGCTCCAGAAGGCGAGTCACCTCCTGAGGCATAGCTCAATTGCCGGCATCGCTTGCTCAACAATTGTCACAAACTCTAAACGAGGCGGAGCAGGATTAAGGGCATACTGCCAGGGTCAACGCTCCGGGAGCCTACATGCCGCGCCGACTTTTCAAACGCTACATGCCGGACCCGACCAGCATTCGGGAACACAAGTCCTTACGCTTTTTCGGCAAGTTGCTGCACGATCCCAACCTCTGGCACCTGAACCGCCATTCGGTGGCCAGAGCCATGGGTGTGGGCCTGTTCGCGGCGCTTATTCCCATCCCGATGCAGATGCTGCTGGCGGCGGCCCTGGCGATCCCGGTGCGCGGCAACCTGCCGGTCGCCGTCAGCCTGGTGTGGCTGACCAACCCGTTGACCATGCCGCCGGTGTTCTTCGTCACCTACATGACCGGTGCCTGGCTGATGCAGGTACCGCCGCGCACCCTGCCCGATGAGCTGACCTTCCAGTGGATCACCGACCAGCTGTCGACGCTGTGGCAACCCTTCCTGCTCGGCTCGGTGGTGTGCGGCGTGGTGCTGGGCATCCTTGCCTACTTCACCACCATGTTCTACTGGCGCTGGTGGGTGGGCCGGCAGTGGCGTCGTCGCCAATGCCGGTGCAAGGCTTCAGGCCCGCATGCCACGGCCGCTGACCAGCAAGCGAACGCAAACAACGTAGAGCACCGCAGTGGCCACCAGCATGAAGGTGATCGCCGTGCCAATGCTGATATCCGACACCCCTAGAATGCCGTAGCGGAACGAGTTGACCATGTGCAGCACCGGGTTGGCCAACGACACGGTCTGCCAGAACGGCGGCAGCAGGTTGATCGAGTAGAACACCCCGCCCAGGTAGGTCAACGGCGTCAGCACGAAGGTCGGGATGATCGAAATATCGTCGAAGTTGCGCGCAAACACGGCGTTGACGAAGCCAAGCAGCGAAAAGATGGTGGCCGTCAGCAGCACAACCACTACGGTCACACCCAGGTGGTGCACCTGCAGGTCGGTGAAGAACATCGACAGGATGGTCACGATCACACCCACCGCCAAACCACGCAGCACCCCACCCAGCACATAGCCGACGAGAATGGTGTGCGGCGACACCGGCGACACCATCAGTTCTTCGATCGAGCGCTGGAACTTGCTGCCGAAAAAGCTCGACACCACGTTGCCGTAGGAGTTGGTGATCACCGACATCATGATCAGCCCCGGCACGATGTACTGCATGTAGGTGAAGCCACCCATATCGCCGATCTGCCGGCCAATCAGGTTACCGAAGATGACGAAGTACAGCACCATGGTGATCGCTGGCGGCAGCAACGTCTGCGGCCAGATGCGCAGGAAGCGCCGCACTTCACGGTAGACGATGGTGTTCAGGGCGACCCAGTTGGTGCGCAGTTCCACACTCATACGGCCACCTTCGACAGGTTTTTTTCCACCAGGGACACGAACAGCTCCTCGAGTCGGTTGGTCTTGTTGCGCAGGCTCTGCACTTCGATGTTCTGCAGCGCCAGCTGGCCGAACAGCGCGGTGATGCCGATGTCCTTCTCCACCTGCACTTCCAGGGTATGCGGGGTCAGCAGCCGGCACGGGTAGCCCTGCAGTACCGGCGCCGTGGCCAGGTCCTGCTTGAGGTCGAGCACGAAGGTTTCGACATGCAGCTTGCCCAGCAACTGGCGCATGCTGGTGTTCTCGACGATGGTGCCGTGGTCGATGATGCCGATGTTACGGCACAGCTGCTCAGCCTCTTCCAGGTAGTGGGTGGTGAGGATGATGGTGATGCCCTTCTGGTTCAGCTCGGTGAGGAAGCTCCACATCGAACGGCGCAACTCGATATCCACCCCGGCGGTGGGTTCGTCCAGAATCAGCAGGCGCGGTTCGTGGATCAATGCGCGGGCAATCATCAGACGCCGCTTCATGCCGCCGGACAACGAACGCGACTGCACATCACGTTTGTCCCACAGGCCCAGCTGGGTCAGGTACTGCTCGGCGCGCTCCTTGGCCAGCTTCGGCGGGATGCCATAGTACCCGGCTTGGGTCACGACGATGTCGAAGGTCTTCTCGAACTGGTTGAAGTTGAACTCTTGCGGCACCACACCCAGGCAACGCTTGAGCGCGGAGGGCTCGCGGTCCAGGTCGTGACCGAACACGCTCACTGTGCCGCTGGTCTTGTTCACCAGGGTCGAGAGAATGCCAATGGTGGTGGATTTGCCGGCGCCGTTGGGGCCGAGCAAGGCGAAGAAGTCGCCTTCGGCAACATCGAGGTCGATGCCTTTGAGGGCCTGAAAGCCATTGCCGTAGGTCTTGGTCAGCTGTCGGATGGACAGGGCGGAACTCATAGCGGGTCACTTACCGAAGAAAAAGGTGCGGGACACGCCAGGTAAAGTCACTGGCGCAGTGAGTGCAGCCATGGTGCAAGGCCAGGCTGCACAAGTACAGTCACATCTATTGATAATGACTATCGAAGCGGGTTCAAGTGAGCGCGGTCATCACGGCGGCCTGGTAGGCCGGGCGTTGCTTCAGGCGTTCATACCAGGCTTGAAGGTGGTACATGTCCGGGCGCTCGATGGGCAGTTCGAACCAGGCATAGATGAAGCTACCCAGTGGGATGTCGCCCATGCCGATCTGGTCACCGGACAGGTACGGCTGATTGGCCAGGGTTTCGTCGGCAATGGCCAGTAATTGCGCGCACTGCTTGTGCGCGGCGTTGATCGCCACCCAGTCGCGCTGGTCTTCCGGCGTGCGCAGCAGCCCCCAGAACAGCGGGCGGAAGGGTGCGGCGAAGGACGATGTGGTCCAGTCCATCCACTTGTCGGCCAGGGCGCGCTGGCGTGGGTCTGCCAGATACCAGCCCTGCTCCGTGCCGTACTCCGCGCACAGGTAGCGAACGATGGTGTTGGATTCCCACAAAGTCAGGTCGCCGTCTTCGAGCATCGGCACCAGGCCGTTGGGGTTGCGGGCGCGGTAGTGCGGCTCGTTGACCACGCCGAAGGCGCCGCCGGCGTCGATGGATTCGAAGTCCAGGCCCAGCTCTTGGGCGATCCACAGCGCCTTGCGCACATTGCTCGAATTCTTGCGGCCCCAGATCTTCAGCATGGCAACATCCTTTTGAGTGCGGAGGTGGCACAGTCTACTCCAGACCTTCGCCGCCTGTACGGGCCTCTTCACGGGCAAGCCCCTGCATCGCTCGGTGATGTTGCCACGTACCGTCGTAGGAGCGGGTTCACCCGCGAAAGGGCCGGACCTGCCGGCCAATATCCCAGATCATTCACCGTCGCAGCACCATCGCATTCGCGGGCAAGCCCGCACCTACATCGATCGGGGGGCTCGCCACATACCGTCGTAGGAGCGGGTTCACCCGCGAATAGGCCGGTACAGGCGAACAAATGAACTGAAACTCCCGCCGCCACACCCTGTCACTGTTCTGAGCATGCCGTTCACAGCATTGCGTCTAAGCTGTCTGGGACGGCTCAAGCCCTTGGTTCCAAGGAGGACCGATTATGTTGCTGTTGTGGTTGGTGGTGCTGGTGATCGGCGCGGCGTACCTCACGCACCGGCGCCTGGCGCCCTTGCAGATTCTCGGCATCCTGGCGGCCTATGTGCTGTTGATGGGCATTTTCAGCAGTGCCCCCGGCTGGCTGCTGGCCCTGATCTGGGTGGTGCTTGCCCTGAAGATCGCCCTGGTTGCGCTCCCGCAGTGGCGGCGCAAGGTGTTTACCGCCCCGGTATTTCGCTGGTTCCAGCGCACCCTGCCGCCCATGTCGCAGACCGAGCGCGAAGCCATCGACGCCGGCACCGTGTGGTGGGATGGCGAACTGTTCAGTGGCCGCCCAGACTGGCGCACCTTGCTGGCCTACCCGGCACCGAAGCTGACTGAAGAAGAGCAAGCCTTCATTGATGGCCCGACCGAAGCACTGTGTGCCATGGTCAGCGACTGGCAGATCGGCCAAGACCTGGACCTGCCGCCCGAAGCCTGGGCACATATCAAGCAGCATGGCTTTTTCGCCCTGATCATCCCCAAGGAATACGGCGGCAAGGGCTTCTCCGCCTACGCCCACTCCCAAGTGGCGATGAAACTGGCCACCCGCAGCGGTGATCTGGCCTCCACGGTGATGGTACCCAACTCCCTGGGCCCTGCCGAACTGCTGCTGCACTACGGCACCGACGAACAACGCAACCACTACCTGCCGCGCCTGGCCCGTGGCGAGGAAATCCCCTGCTTCGCCCTCACCGGCCCACTGGCCGGCTCCGACGCTGGCGCCATGCCCGACACCGGCATCATCTGCAAAGGCCAGTGGCAAGGCGAAGAAGTGATCGGCCTGCGCCTGAACTGGGAAAAGCGCTACATCACCCTCGGCCCGGTCGCCACCCTGCTGGGCCTGGCATTCAAGGCCTACGACCCCGACCATCTGTTGGGCGAACAGGAGGAGCTCGGCATCAGCCTGGCCCTGATCCCCACCGACACGCCCGGCGTCGAAATCGGCAAACGTCACCTGCCGCTGGGCGCCGCCTTCATGAACGGCCCCAACAGCGGCAAAGACGTGTTCGTACCGCTGGACTTCCTGATCGGTGGCCAAGCGATGCTTGGCAAAGGCTGGATGATGCTGATGAACTGCCTGTCGGTAGGTCGCTCCATCTCACTGCCTGCCGTGGGTACAGGGGCTGCCAAGTACACCAGCCTGGTGACTGGCCAGTACGCCAATATCCGCGAGCAATTCAACGTGCCACTGGCGGCCTTCGAAGGTATCCAGGAATCGCTGGCACGCATTGGCGGCAACGCCTGGCTGATGGACAGTGCCCGCCTGCTGACCGCCAAGGCCGTAGACCTGGGCGAGAAACCCTCGGTGCTGTCGGCGATCCTCAAGTACCACCTGACCGAGCGTGGCCGCGAATGCATCCAGCACGCCATGGACGTGCACGGTGGCAAGGGCATCATCATGGGCCCGAACAACTACCTGGGCCGCAACTGGCAAGGGGCGCCGATCTTCATCACGGTCGAGGGCGCCAACATCCTTTCGCGCAACCTGATGATCTTCGGCCAGGGCGCCATTCGCTGCCACCCGTTCGTGCTCAAGGAAATGGCCTTGGCCGGGCGTGAAGACCACGATCAGGCGCTTCAGGAATTCGATGACCTGCTGATGAAACACATCCTGTTCGCCGCCGGCAATGCGGCCAGCACCCTGGTGTTCAACCTGGGGCTGGGGGTTTTCGAGAAAGTGCCGGGTGACACGCTGAGCCAAGGCTACTTCCGGGCCCTCAACCGCCAGGCCGCCGCCTTTGCCCTGCTGGCCGACCTGTCGATGATGCTGCTGGGCGGGGCGCTCAAGCGCCGGGAACGCCTGAGTGCCCGGCTGGGCGATGTACTCAGCTACCTGTACCTGTCCAGTGCCGCGCTCAAACGCTACCACGATCTCGGTTCGCCCGAGCACATGCAGCCCCTGCTGCGTTGGGCCATGGAAGAAAGCCTGGGCCAAGCGGAGCACGCCTTGGACCGGTTGCTCGCTAACTTCCCCAACCGCTTCGTCGGTTGCGCGCTACGGGTGCTGGTGTTTCCCTTCGGCCGCCGTCACACCGGGCCGAGCGATGAACTGGACGCCGAGGTGGCAGCGCTGATCGGGCGCAGCAAAGGCGACCCTGCGCTGGAGGAGTTGTTGGCAGGATGCTTCCGTTCGCAGGCCGAAGGCGATCCGGTGGCCGCCCTGCAGCGAGCCTGCGAGAAGCTGGATCAAGCCGCACCGCTGTACAAAGTACTGAATCAGGCGATCAAGGAACACCGGCTGCAACCTACACCAGGGCAATCTACCATTGACGCTGCAGTTGCAGCGGGCGTGCTGCTGCCAAGTGACAGCCAACAATTGCATGCAGCAGAAAACGCCCGCCGAGCGGTGATTGACGTGGACGCATTCGACAAGGAGATGCTGGAACTTACAGCAGGTAAAGTCCGCTAAACGCCAATACCATCAAGGCCATGGGGCCATGGGGCCATTTGCTCCATGGCCTTGCATCAGCGATCGCTCTCACCGTTGCACTGGTGCTTCACTCGTTGAAAAGTCTAGCGGCTTCGGTCACCGAATATAAAGGGACTGGAATAATCGTGACCGCCCAGAATAATAATCTGCTGCTGCCGAGATCGCGCCCTGCAATCACACTGACGGTTGAAGGGTCCGAACTACCTGGAGTGAAAACCCCGAGACTGGAAACCGAACCACCGCCATGGAGGGTAGACCATTCCGTTTCAGCAGCAGGCACGAGCACATCTTTACCTTGCGCGACATCGTAGTACCACAGCTGGAGCGTCAACTCACCGTTAACAACCAGATATTTGATAAAATGCGTTTGCTTTGCGTATAGTGTGACAAATGTAGACAGGGCCGAGTTACCATTCACCGTAACCCTGATGACGTCGAATACTGCTCGTTCCATTAGGGTTTCCAACAGCGCCGGATTTTCGAGGGTTTTGCTGTGTTCTTCGTAGACTACGGATGGCGTCTGAGCAAGCGGCGGCACATAGTAGCAAGCATCACTCTCTCTCTCTAGCTTTCCATGCCTGTCACCAATGAGTTCTACTGTAGCATTGCTAAGATCGGGAATTTCCAATAGCACTCTGTTAGCGCTCGGCCACACGACCGCCATTAACGGGTTAACGGACACTGAACCGCTCGCAATGCTTACATCTGAATGCCCCATGGCCATGCTACGCGCACGTTTATAGCCGAAATTAAAACCCACCCCCTCTACCACCATATCTTGGGATTCATCTATCAAAGCCGTTCCTTCTGGCACCAACAATGACGCCATCCACTGGCTGTCGAGGGGGCGTAAACTATTGAAGTTTTCCGGGAAGAAGGCTCCAAGACTGAGCATACTAAAACGATCAAAATCATCGAACATGGGTGGGACGGACAACACTCCGTCGCCCCCGGTTACGCCTGACAACGCCGAAAAGAATAGAAAATGTATATAATTGTCATCGATAAAGTCCGGCCGCAACTCCACATCTTGCAACCACTGGCTACCAGGGGCAGCGGAAAGACGAGTGAGCAGTAATTTTTTATGCCTATTGAAGTATTGTCTGAGCAGGTATTCATCACGCTCGGCTCCACTGTACGTATATTCCGCAGCGCCGGACCATATTAAGTTCACCGCGTTTTGCGCACCACTCGAGTAGCTTATTTTAAAGTTGCTATCGCCTGCCCTGAAGGGGATGCTTACCACCAGCGTCTCCTCCGAAGGCAACTTCAGCACCCGAACATTGCTCATCCAGGAACCGCTTGCCCCTGTATCAGTGACCAGCGTGACTTCCTGTTCTCGCAAAACCAATAGTTCGAAGTCGGCATATTGGTTGGATCCAGCATGCCTATACACAAACTTAGGCGGCCCCATCTGCAGCTGTTTGATTTTTCTGATACCGAGCTCAGCCTCCCGATCTAGGTCGAGCACCTCTCCTGGCGCGCTGGACAATGCCGGATAGCGATCCTGCCACAATCTATTTGCCATAATATATGAGAGCCTCATTATGCCAATATAGAATTCCGCTTGCTTTTTGATAGCCATCGTCCATCCACCCTTTACGATAGGTATGAGAGCTGTCAAGTTAACCTGCACCGCTTGCCGCAGCCACTGGCAAAAATGCCAGGTCACGCCAACGCGATTACTCGAAGGATCACAACACGGTACAATGTCTGCACCGCTCTACCCTGAGGACAGACCCATGACTACCGCCCAAACGTATCACCTACAACTGCTTGAGCACGTGCGCAGCATCCTTGTGGCCCTTGAAAATGCCGAGCAGGTGCCCGAAGAGAGCCATGCGCTGTTTCTCGAGCGCTTCGATGAACTGCTCGCCCTGTTGCCGGCAGAACCCTTGCAGAGCCAGTATCTTGGCCAAGACCTGATCTGCCAGGTTATTCAGCGCTATCCACAAATTGCTCATCTGGTACCTCGCGATCTGCTTTGGTTCTTTGGGGGCGACTGCCTGCACTTCATGCCCGACGCGGAACTCGATTTGTATCAGCAATTGGAGGAGCTTCGATACGAAGCACAACAGCGCGGGGCCCGCTTCGACTGGAACGAGGAAAAACAGCAACTGCTCGCCTCAAGGCACGCTGAATGACGGTGGGAGCGCTTCCCAAAAACCGATTTCTCCCTGCCCGCTAGCGAATTGACCTACAGATTTGGTTTCTGCAACGCCGTTAGTCTCCCCTCTGTGAAAGGCCGGCGCTTCCCACAGCCTCGGCCGAAACCCACACGCTAACAACCGACCTTAAATCTGGAGCGCTCAATGAAACGCATTCTCGCACTGTTTGCACTTGGCCTTGGCTGCAGCTCAGCCATGGCCAACACCGGTATCATCAACTTTGAAGGCACTGTAAGCCCCGACGGCACTTGCCCGATTGACGTCGTGACCCCTGGTGGCCCGCCCCTGCCGAAAATCTACTTGGGCGATTTCAAAGTTTCCGACTTCAACAAGATCGGGCAAAAAACCCCATTGCAAAGGTTTGCCCTTCGCATAGACCCTGCAGCTTGCGGCCTCACCGCCCCTACCGTTGCAAAAGTCAAGTTCAGCCCCGGCTACGGTGCAGGCCCGTCCGGACTGTATAACCTGTTGGATGGCACTGGCTATTCCGAAGGCATGGCGCTGGCCATCCATGACAAAAGCGGCAATATACTCCCCCCTGACACAGCATCGGCAGAGTATACCATCAGCGAAAAGGTCCCTACTGACATGACCTTTTCTACCCGACTGCAAACTATCGCTGACAAGGTGACTGATGGGCACATTGCCACCAACGTCAGCTTCACCGTCGAAATGCCCTAAGTCGTCACCGTACAAGCGCAGCCTGCTGCGCTTGCCCTCTTACTCATCCAATATCTGCCCACATGCACACTTCACTTCTTTTTCGTCTTCTGATGCTCGCCACCCTTACAAGTGGCCTTATTACCTCAGCCCAGGCCGCGCTCACTATCAGCTCTACACGCATCGTTCTGATGAGTGACAAGCAAAGTCGGTCAATCGTCGTTGCCAACCCCAGCACTCAAACCTTTGCCGCACAGAGCTGGGTCAACACCGAAGCGGACGACAACACGACCGCAGTTCCACTGATCGCGACCCCTGAGTTGTTCCTATTGGCGCCCGGCGGCGAACAAACTGTCCAGATCAATCAAATCCCTAACAACCTGCCCAACGACAAGGAATCCTTGTTCTTTTTCAATGTACAGGAGATACCCCAAACCGATGGCGATAACCGGAATACATTGACCATCGCCCTACGCACCCGCATCAAACTGCTGTATCGGCCCGCCC
Organism: Pseudomonas sp. KCJK9058; assembly: GCF_046230975.1. Taxonomy (NCBI): domain Bacteria; kingdom Pseudomonadati; phylum Pseudomonadota; class Gammaproteobacteria; order Pseudomonadales; family Pseudomonadaceae; genus Pseudomonas; species Pseudomonas sp. KCJK9058. The sequence goes on along the minus strand of NZ_JBJJLR010000028.1, from coordinate 23,386 downwards.
AACTGAAAGGCACGCCTGAGGAAAACTTGAAAAACCTGCAATGGTCACTGCAGCGGCGCGACGGCAGCACACAAGTGGTTGTATACAACCCCACCCCCTACCACTTCACCTTCAAGCAGGCGAACCTGGACAACGGCAAGAGCCGAAAACATATAGAGGCTTATAATATGGTTGCCCCAGGGGGCACACAGGCCTACCCCATTAAAGGCAAGGTTGAAACAACCCCTGATATGCACATCATTTTCACCGCCATTAACGATTTTGGCGGCACCACCACCGAAACGAGGGCACCTGTTTCAGGCCCGTGATGCGCCCTCAGATCAAGGTAGGACTCAGCACTGGAAATTTCATCCAATTATATCCTTCGTTAAAACTTACGTTGACATGCACAGTGAATGGAACGCCATCCATCAATGTTGACAGAAACGTTTTCAACACCACTACATCGTTGTCCGCACCGATGCCCTTTTCAACATCATCGGCCTTCACTACATAGTTTTTCAATACCACGTGTGGTTCTGCGTCTTGCCCATCACTCAAGCGCCCGGTCACCCATATATCGACCCACTGCCCTTCCGCCATAAACTTCCAGGTCCCAAGCGTCACCGGGTTGCGGGCCGGCGCGTCGGCTAATTTGAAGTTATTGGCAACGACGCCAGCCAACTGCACACCCGGTAAGCCGCTGCTAAGCGAACCAACAGTAAGATCAACCACAGGTGAAGGGTAGTCGTGACGCTTATCTCCCGAGGCAACATAGCCGACCTGTAGAGATGTTGCGCCCTGCGCCAGTACCTTGCCTTCGGGGATCTCGAACACACGCGAGCGCCCCTGATATTCGGTAGAGGTGGAATAGTACCCAGGATCGCCCGGCTGCCCCCATTCCACCCGCAAGGTTTCATCGGGGTAAACAACCGCTTCAGGCGGCACCTTGACGAGCAAAGGTGGATTCAGATCGTTGAGTGCGAGGCGTAAGCTTTCCTGCCCCCCTGTAGTCTGTTCAATGCTCAGTAAGGGCAGCGTTCGCAGGCCTGCCGAGACAGTTACCTTCAAAGGCCTGGGTAATAGGCTGACATTGCCAGCTCGATCTCTGATGGCGTAATACACGTATCGATCTCCGTCACCACGCTCAAGGATCAACGCACTGGGGAAGTCGATATAGACAGGCTTGGTCGTATCTTCAAACACCAGATCATGCTCACCAGCCTTCATTTCCGCATAAGGCTCGATGTCCCAATAGTAGATAATCGTGTCACCGGCTTTAGGCGTGGCATATGCAGGCACCTGAGTTCGCAGGCGTTGTTGGTGGTTTCTCAGGTAGCGCTCCGTGACCCCATCCCGCTCGACCTCTTCCGGGTCTTCGACCACTGTCAGTATCCCCTGCCCCCCCAATACAGGCCCTTGCAAGTCGATCAGCACCTGCAGCACGTCGGAATAGCTGGCGTCACAATCGGCATCTATAACCTTGTAACGTAATTCATGGGCCCCATGCGTCAGTTTTTCCTTGGGAACACTCAGTTTCAAATCTTCGGGTGGCACAGGGGCTTCCCAGGATCGCTCAACGACCAGCTCCTCATCCCAGAACAATTGCAAGACTTCAGGTTCGCCAGGGTATGGCTCACTGACTGGCCACATGGGCACGATGACCTCCAAATCCTGCAGGGTGGCGCTGACAGGGAGCAAGTTGTTGTCGCCACCCGGGATGTTCTCAAGCAGCTCGGTCACCTCCACTGGTTTTAACGCCAGCAGCTCTTCATCGTCTGATAGTTGCTTCATTGAATTACCCTCACAAAAAAGGAGGCCCAAGGGCCTCCTCATCAGGATCTACCAGCTATAGCGTACGCCAAGGTTCACCCCCCAAGGCTGATCGATATGCTCGCCGCGACCGTGATCAATATCAGCATGCAGCTGCAGGCTCTGCGCTACCGTAACAGCAACACCTGCGCCCACCTCGAGGCGCGACCCTGAGAGGTCGTTGGAAAAGCGATTTTGGTTGACCTTCACATCATTATTATTGATGAACTCATGTACGTAGGCCGCACGCAGATAAGGCTGAACAATCCCGCCGGTCGACATCTCGAAGTTGCGACCCATTGTCGCACCGGCCTTGCCCAGGATGGAGCGGACGGCCTCGCCTTGCGCCTGAAGGCCATTGTCCAAATGGTAGTCTTTACCCTCAATATAAGCGGTGGACCACTGGGTAAACGGCTCGACGAAATAGCCTTGATCAAGCTCGATGTGACGACCGAATTCCGCTGATACACCAAAACCATGATTATCGTACTGGCCATCGGTACGCGTGCCGTCACTCAACGAAACCTTGGAGTCGTTGTCAAAGCGGTTTAGCTTCACCACACCATCGAAGTAATACCCGCTAACACGGTCTAGCCAGGTGGTGTAAAGCCCGAGGTAGTAGCTGTCGACCTCACCACTGGTCCCCCCCTCCAGATTCAAATCCGAACGGCTGTACCCTGCCAATACGCCCAGCAACCACTGCCCATCGCCGAACGGCAGCGGTGCATCGGCACCCAGGGAAAAACCATGCTGGATTTGCTTGTACGCAACACCGGAACTTGCGGCCACATCATACTTGTTGCCATAGCTTCGAACCCAACCTCCGGCTTTTCCATCATCCAGACGCAACTCGCCCATGCGACTGCGCAAAGATGTAAGTTCACCGTACCATACGGTTGGCGCAGTATTGAACAACGCCAGCACCGAACGGGTGCCGGGGCTGATGATCTTGCGCGAGCCATCGAGGTACCAGTCGCTACCACGCTGTACGAGTTCGTAGGAGAATGCCCCAAGGTCGACCGGCCCATTGACCAATGAGAACGAGGCATCTCCCCCGTTTGTGTGCACCACCTGCAGCTGGCTCTCTGCCTGCGGATCTGCGCCACTGCTACCGATCAACAAGCCATGATTGCCCGTGGCAGTGCCGGTGATGTCGAGAAAATCGGTTTGCCCCGTGGAGAAATCTGCATCCATGGCAAATGTACCTTCGCCCGACAGGTTGTCCAGGGTCAATCGATGAAAAGCGCGAGGCAACCCAAACTGCACGACCCCGCCATCAAGCGCCAGATCGCCGACCTTGGCGTCCCCTACCATCGTCCAGCTGGATTGATTGCCAATCGACAATTTGCCGACATTTTCCAACTGGCCCGTCAGCGTGGCTTGCCGACCCAGCGAAATGGCTGCATTGGACCCCTCCTCCACTGTTACATTGCCCACCAGATTGGCGCTCTCTACTGCCAGGTCGGCACTCGAGTTGTTGCGCACCTCAAGCAGGTTGCCATTACTTGCGTTTAGCTGTGCACCGTTGCTGACGGTGATTTTGGCTGCGGCTGCGCCTTGGGTCCGCCCATCCACCAGTATGGCCGAACCGTTTTTCCCGACAACCTGCGAGCCATCCAGATCGATACGAGCGTCACCGGAACGACCATCGGTATTCACCACAATACCTTCCTGCGCACCGATGATCGTACTGCCCTGCGCCTGGAGCCAGCTATTGAGCATGCGCACGCCAGCGCTGCCCTGGCCCGTGCCCTGAACAATGCTGCCATCTAGGTGCAGTTCAGAAGTACTGGCGATGAGAGCACCGCCATTCCTACCGCTGACGGTACTGCCCGTGACCCACGCCTGCGAGCCGCCGGCATCACCGCGAGCTACGGCAATGCCAAGGCTATCGCTAGTGATGGTGCTGCCATTGATGACAGCGCGCGCGAGCCCCTCCACAAACACACCGTCGCTGGCCGATGTGACCGTGCTACCATTGAGCTCCAGCTCCCCCCCCCCACGCAGTAGGATTTGGTCGGTGCTGGCGCCGTTGCCCGTCAGCTTTACGCCATCCAGAACCTGATAACTGTCAGGTAAGTTGCTGCCATCGATGACCGTGTCACGGTCGATGATGACCTGCGCCACGGCTTCATTCCCTACAAACAAGCTCAATGGCAACGTTGCTGCCATGCAACACACCAGCCCACTACGAACGTTCAAATGTTTAACACGTCTTTTCATTACCAAACCTCATGCAGCCCAGGAAGCAAGCACCTTTACGAGTGAATAAACCACATGAGTCGGTGCCGACCGCGATAAAGTTACAGGAAATAAATCGGGCCACTATAGGAAAACCCCTACAATCACTAGCGAATAATCTTACATTGCGCGACATCCTTTTCGCGCATTACACCTTTATTCATGGAGTTCCGGCAGGGTCACAATATCCTCCGGGTGTCCTAAAGGCGAGCACGACCTGTGCTGGAGGCGAGGCAATATCACCCTTGGCCGTCTTTAGCGTATACTTCACGTTTGCGCGAGTTCGCCTAAATTTGCCATCAAGGCCCTCATCAGAGGGAAGCACATTGGTCAAGTAGGGGATACGCCAGGTAAAACCAGTGATCGGATTGTCATCATTTATTTCAAGCACAGCTTCCAATGTAACAGCGTCAATTATTTCAAAGCCTTCCTCCGCGGTCTCGCCACGATACACCCACCACTCTGCTTTAATCTGGGTAAACTCAGAAAACTGGTAATACTCAGTAAGATCCGGTATCAACACCTCAACTGCGGCCCCGTCAGGATGACCGTTAGTGGCCTGTATAGAACCACAATTAATTCTACCGTTATACAAGTGATCGAACGTCACGCCAACGGGCGTAATAGTGATCGCATCAACGGAAACAGCAGTAATATCGGAGCATATTTTATTATGCACACCAGGGCGCGACACTACATAATCGACGGGTAAATCCGGGCTATTGCCACCTGCCTTGATAACATCCCACGGCACCGGCACCGAAATGGTAGCCCCGGGGGTATCAGTGTCTAACACTTCATACTCGGCCGCCCATTCCCCCGCCCAATAGAACGCTATCTTATCCTTCTCCTTGATGAAGTCATAAAGCCCGACATGTAGATCCGCAGGCTTGTCCGCGTCACCAGTATCCAACTCATTCTCTTTACTCGTGCCCCCCCTGCCTTTAACAACGACACTATTCAAACCAGGATGGATGGGCAGCGGCCATCCAGGGTAGGCACCGCCCGGATCCATGGTTTCGAAATCAACAGAAATATCAATATCAGCGCCACCTACAGGATGGGTTCCGCGCATCAAGACATAACTGACCTTGGTGGCTTTAGCGCCCTTGTTACTTCCGTAAGCACTCAACATCACATCTGTGGGGACCAATATCTTGATATAATCGCCTGGTACAGAGCCCACCGCTTCAGGCGTCAACTCTTTACCATCCCAAATTACCACTATTTTATCGGTGTCTTTCATCTGCTCCTTCCACGGCACCCATACCTGCACGCCCAAATTGGCATCGGCTTGGTCAATTAAAGTGTCTGGAGCAGGGGCTAATGGCACTACAGGGATGTCAAAGGTGGCAGGCAATTCGCCCAGCGCTACAGGTACACTGGTCCAAACGGACAACGCACTGAAGTTCTGTGCCTTGTCGAGCAGCCGGTAAAGCACATATACCCCACCGTCGCCGACATCGCGGATCTTTCCTCCCGGTATTGACAGCGTCTGTTCGCCCACTGTTGTGAGCTCCCTCACAATCGGCAAATCAAGGTCTTCAACCTTGTCGGGAATACGATTCATCCAGTACACCAGCACCTCATCGCCCTCCGCCCAGCTGGTATAGGCAGGTAATACCAACTCGGCTTTATCACCGTTTGCACTCAGTGAGGCATCGGTCACAACCAAGATATCGGGAAATTTGACGGGGGGGCTGTGAGAATAGGGCGGCTCACGGTCGAAAATGAGCGTAGTGGGCCCCGATTCTGAATGATTCCCGTCATAATCCACTATATAACTTCTGAAATAGTGGGTGCCGTCAAGTCGAAGCGGGTCTTGGTTTTTGGGAATGACTGCCGGATAAGGATCAGGCGTACCAGCGGCGCCAAAATCGTCAGTCTTTTCGTAGACCTCTGTCCACGTGGTGCCGTCCCTAGAGTGCTCAATTTTAAGTGAGTCTCGCTCGCTCTTGTCCCAAAGTGGAACCTTCAACGTGAGAGGCTCGACGGGATCGGTGGGCCCGCCGCTATCTTCAATCGCAAATTTCCTGAATACCAATCCACTCGCTGCATCAGCAAGCATTGCTGGGTCAACAACCAAATCTCCTAGGGTCGGAGCATCCCGATGGGGCTTATGGTCGGCAAGGAAACGCAGATAGCCTTTGGGAACACGCTCGAAAGTACGGTACACCTTTCTGGAGTCACTCATAATGCGCCTCTGATTCATCAGGTTTACGGACAGCAGCCGCTAGACGCATTCAATATCAGCCCGACATCCTGCACAACTAGCATATTTACCAGGTGACAATGAGAAACGCCTGGTTTCAAAGACGCTTCCTCGCCTCGCAATGAGGTGGGGATAAAAGGCGCCATGAGGTGTCATGCGTTACCCTGAAGACCTCAAGATCAAACTTGCTTGTCTGGAAAGCGTAGGCGTGTAAGCAAGCAAGAATCACGATGACCTCTGTGCCCTGGGGGCGTGCGGGCGAAAGCGACTCGGGCGCCTGATGCAAACGCAGAGGCCCCTTGGCGACGCAAGCCACAGCGGCAAGTGCTGCGTGCCTGGGTAACCAGGCATGATTCACCAGCACATCTATGCCTACAGGGCTGCAGTACAGCCCTGTAGGCAAGATGCTCTAGCCGGCTGAATCAAGGCTGTTCTTGAGAGACCAAACGATCCAGAGGATCGTAACCATAGGCCAATCCATCGACACTTTGCAGGCGCCCCAAAGCGTCATACTCTAGTTGACGCCCCTGCTCATCAACTATCAAATTCCCATCGCAGTCGTACTTCAGTGTAACTACGATCGGCTCCTCGGTCACACCCTCGGCCGTGAACCCGCAGAGCTGTGCGGGATCACATGGGTTTTCGAAGTGATAGACAATGTCTACGGAACCTTGAGTATGGGCAGTGAGCACGCGCAAGATATTATCAATCGCATCGAACCTGAACGTCTGTCGACGTATAGAATTACCGTAAGGGTCGACGGGAAAATATTCTTTTAGGCCACTGCAGGCATACTCAAGCAAACGGCCTCGCTCATCATAATCAAACGTCTCTCTGCGCAGCAGCTCTTTACCCTGACGCAACACCTTGCAAATGATCCTGTCAGCTTTGTCGTATCGTTGGCTTAGCGTTTGCGTTAAATCCCCGAAGTCGAATGTACGCAAGACCTCTCTATCAAAGTCATCAAACTCCAAGCGGGTACCAAGCCGCCTGGGCAACTCGTCCGCTCCATTGTCAGTCGTCTCGTAGAACACTTGACGACCTAAATCGTCATATTCGAACTTGCTGTGCAGTGAGCCAAGACTCGTTGCCGTCAACCGAGCCGCCTCGTCATAGGTGTAAGTTTGTTCACCTCCCAACACGTCAGTGTAAGACAACAGTTTACCCTGTAAACTGTGAACATACGCCATCGTGTAAGGCACCCCACCTTCGAATGAGCAGGTCTCTGTTTTCAGATCACCCGTGCTGAAATAGTCACGTGTCATGGCGACACCGTGCTCCGAACACGACAGCAAGCGTGCATTTTCAGGGTCAAAATCAAATGTCCCTGTAATATCCACATCGACCTGCGTGCGCTGAATGGGTTCGTCATTCAACTGTGGGTTGTATGTGTATTCGATGCGCTTCCCTTTGGGCGTAATCACTGTGCTCGGATTACGCTGACCTGGCGTATAGTACAAGCTTCGAACACGGCCGCCCGTAGTCGACTTGACCAAACGGTCTAACCCGTCGAACTGTTGCAAGCCAAGTACCTTCGGCTCGGTACTACGCCGCGGCGTGACTTGAATCAATTCCGGCAAGTCTTCCGTGCTGTACAACGCATAGTCTCGATGCACCACCGCACCGTCTGCCAGCGTATGATCCACCAAGCGATCGAACGCATCATAGCTAAACAGCGTTTCATTCAGCTCGGCATCTTTTTCCCTGATGGAGCGGCCAAGGCCATCATAGAAATACAGGTGACTGCTGTATGACTGTCCGCTCGCCGTTACACGCTCAACTTTGCTTGGTTTTTCGAAGAGATTCATGAATGTGACAGTGCGACCACTGCAACGAAGTCCATCGGCGGATTCACGCCATTCACGCCGCACCGGCCCGAGTCGGTCTGGCGCGCCAATTGGGTCGACCTGATCATGGTGTACAACCTTGTCAGGGCCCACGGTCAGACAGCGTTGCCCCCAGTTGTCATAACTGAAGGTGGACTTCAATGGCACGTCGACATCCTTGTGCCAATCGAACTCGACTTCCTCGATCAAATTGCCCAGTCCGTCATAAGTGGCCTTATAGGTTTGCCGATAGACCGGCGCCTTGTTTTCCGACACGAAATCAGAATCGACGCGCTTGGCCTCGACAGCCCGATTAAGGCCGTCGACGGTCGTCACGGTTGAAACCCCTTTGACGTCAATCTGTTCTTGAGTCGCCCTGCCGCCAGGGCTGGAAACCAACGTGTAACGATAATGACGCGACGCTTCATAGGACGTGCGTGGCGCAACGGTTTCGCGCGTTACTCTACGCAACTCGTCATATTCGTATTCAATCTCTACATCGTTGTCATCACGGTTGAGCAACGGCTCGCCAATCAGCAACGAATGCTGCAAGGTCAATTCCTTGCGTGCGTGGTGTTCAGGCCCATGGTCGAACCCCTCTATGACTTGCTTGGTCTCCAGCACTGGATGGGTCGTGGGTTGTTCTGGAGTATCCGAGTAGCTAAATTGAATTTTGGTCTGCTTCTCATTCCTTGTGGTTATTTGCTGCGCCAGGCGGCCATGTGTGAAAGCGTCGCCAGGCTCATTCACATAAATGCGTTCGATTGCCTGCAGTGCCGTCTCTGAAGCGTCCGCATGCAGTTGGTACCTGGCTTCAAGCTGGTTGACCAACCAACCTGGCCCTGGCTCGTGACCGTCGACTTCTACCGGTGGATACAGTGCATAGTGATAACGTGTACAGAGGGTCGGAGCGTCACCTTCGTAGCCTTCGGCAGGCCTCACGACTTCTTGTTCAATATGGCGCACAAACCCCTCAGCATCGGGGCAAAAGGTGCGCTCAGTACGCATACCGTTGGGCTGGACTTCCAGTGTCTGGTTGGCAAAACCATCGTACTCGGTAGTCACCGTCTCGCTGCGGGGGTGTACGGGCGCGTCCGGACAGTCGAGCTCCCACGAGGTGGTTACCGTATGCGGCAACTGGAAATACTTGGGCTGATCTACAAAATCGCTGTCGCGCTCGTGGTACTTTGTTTTGATACGCCGGGTACATGCTTGTTCGACGGTGACTTCCTCAACCATCAAGTGATGGCGGTTGTAACGCCTCTCCACCGTACGCACGGGTTTGCTATCGCGAAGCAGGGTGGCAATAGAACCGTAGGTATAACCACGATCGGCCACCCGGTAGAGATTGTCCAGACCATTGTCTATCCAACTGGTCAGCGCGTTGTATCCCAGGAAATTTTCTGCAGAGAACGTGTAAGTTGTTTCCATGTCGGCTTGCCCAACACCGGGCTTTAAAACATGCCGCGTCACATAGGGGAGCGCCCTGTCCGTGCTACCAGGGAAGTAATGCCCACATTCTTGATACGTGATCAGCTCGGTCCCCCCAAGCGGCGTATCCAGCCGAGTGACGCACAGCATTTCGCCCACTGACTCATAACCGACAGACCACGCCGCACCGTTCGAAGTGGGCAATGTCACCTTCGTCAATCGATCGCCAGTCAGAACCAATGAGTACTGCGCGGAGGCGGCTGAATTTGGCAAGAGTGTGATGTCCACCCTGCTGTCACCCACGTAATCAATACTTAACAGCTTACGCCCAGTATCGTCGACGATCGACTCCAAGCACCCTTTTTTCGTGCGGTGATAAGCCAGCGTGATGCCATGCCCCGAGGATGCCTCTACTCGGACAGGCAAGGCCAGCCGCAAGTCCGTGGGTTGTGGCTGAAGCCATTCGACGAGGCCGGATTTATGCGCGATTCGATAGCGTTTGGTAGCACCTTCACTCCTGTTTTCAAAGTAAAAAATTTCAAGCTTTCGTTCGAGCACAGGTGCTGGCTGGCCAGGACCGTTATCAGAGATTTTGAAGCTCTGACCTGTATGCAGATCAAGTTTATTGTCGTCTAGGTTGTACTGGCTGAGCAGGAGCGTCCAGCCTTTGCCGAAGCCGCTATTCTGGTTATTCAGCGGGCTGAAGCTCAAGCGCAATGGCAGGATTGGCCCATTCAAGGCATTGTTCGGCAGCTGGGGCAGTTCGATATTGAGGTTGTACTGTCCCGTACGCTCATCAACGCCGCCCTGTACAAAACTCATGAAATTGAACGCATTGGAATGAATCAGTTTTTGGGTTGTCACTGACTGATCTCCTCAAGTGGATAGTTTATTGGGAAATCACTGCAGCTGCAGTTCCAAAACGTTTCGGCCGCCCATACCGCTGCCAAACAGAACCTTCAGCCTGTGCGTCGTACCATAATTATCGATCAAGGAAAACTTCATGGCACCTTCGAGCACATCGCGATAGCGAGTGGGGGACCAGTACCCCAGATCCGGGACTCGCTCCAGGGTAATAATCAGCGCCCCCTCAGATGGCTCCCCCTGCCCTTTGAGCTTGGTATCGAGCGTTACCTTAACTTCTGGCAATTTGCTGAGTAATTGCAGCTCAGCCTGATACTGTACCGCTATGGGTACTGGCGGAGCCTCCAGGGGCCGTCGCGGCTTGAAAACGATGCCTGTGTAAGTGCCAAAAGTTTCAGCTATCTGTTCTGACTCCCACCTAATCATCGAGGCAGATTCGAACGCGACCTCGACAAAGCTAATGCCGTTTCCAGATAACTGCCAATAGTCGGTGGTGCGATGCCAATAATTGAAAGCGTCGTCGCCCTCGGTAAAGCCCTGGGACTCTGCAACCCTTTTACCACCCTGGTTTGGCCATAAGTAGGAGTTCAAACTAGGTTCTGGAGTTTTGATTCCCGATATTTCAACCTTGCCTTTGGCTTCGTCGATATCTACCGAGTTCCTCCACCCTCTATTGTAATCCTGAAACTTCGCTTTGAACCTGGCCACTTCCGCCGACTTCGAATGCACAAACAACGTCACTGTGCGCTTACCCTCTTCTGCCCCGCGCACTTCGCCTGCCGCACCCGGACCGTCCACTGGATAATAATCGAAGTGGTTACGTTTTTTTCTCGCCATCCACAATTCAGGGCTATCCGCTGGAATACCTAACTGATCAGGCGTCAAATAAGGAATTTCGTTACCTATTTCGTCAAGCAGAACCAGCGTACTCAGTTCCGTGTCATTAACGGGATCCCAAACGTCCTCCCCGTTTCCATCTGTGAAACTGTGAGTGGCGATGACGATATCGATACCGACTTGTTGGTACCCATTGGCCCACACTTTGTTTCGGTTTTTGTTGTTCAGTGTAAGGCTAAACTCTTTGAGTGCTTTCCAGCGCTCCGCCAAGCCAAAGGCTTGCGCAGACACGCCTGCATAATGTTCGACTACGGCAACGCCGAAAAAGCGACCCGCATAACCGACGACAACGCTGGCCTCTCCATCCGGCTGATCAGGTGCCCGGTAAACGCCGGTCCCAGGATCGATTTCTCCAGGCCCATAGTTTTCCCAACGCGTCTGGGGATCATCAAGCGAGAATGTCTGTGTGGTTCCGGGTCTAAGGGTGGGCACGTAATAGGGCGCGACATCCAACTTAGGTTCGGCCTTCAGCATCACGACCGTTGCATGGCCCCTGGCCTCGCCGACACTGACTTCCACACGCTGCACCCGCACCAACACATCAGAAGACTCAGCAGGCGTAAATACCGCCCGTCGAGGGTCGTTGGCATCCTTGACCAACTCTCCCATTTTTTCGCCTAGCGGTTTCCATTCGATATTACCGATAGCATTACTGGTGAAGTTGATAGGGTCTTGACCCGAATACCAAACGATTACCCGCGGCGAAATTATCAGCGGCTCCGAAGACTCTACCAACAAGGCTGAACGGGTGGCTGCATCAGGCTGATCTGAAACTTTTGCTGATACTACAACCACACGCTGAGCGCTCGCCAACTCGCCACTTGGCCTGCTGCTGTAGACGCCGCTATCGATTGTGCCCGCTGCTCGTGGGCTAGTAATATCACGGGCCTCCCAGCCAGAAAGGCTGTTATCACAACCCGTCGTGTAGGTCAAGCTCTCTCCTGCGCCAAGGTGACTGATAGGAGGCAAGAGCTGGCAGATACTAGTACTGGGCCAAACGTCGCCGAACAAAACTTTGTCATGCGGGTCGTGCTCTTCCCGAATGCTAACTACATAGCCCTCTGGCATGATCAGTTGTGAGAGCAAACCAGATCCGAGGTCTGTGCTGAACGTTGCCCTGATCTTGCCCAACAATAGCGTGGCACTGAAATTCCCGTCCCCCGGTTCGTCCTTGAGTGGCAGCAAATACGTAAACGCATCCGGAATCACACCCGGATTGGCATCACCCCGTAACTGCATCAGCAGCAGTACAGCGCCATCTGCCCCTGGCTGGCTGCCCTGCCCTGCGCCTTCTGGGGCCTTTTGTGCAATGGGGTCAATCCTGTCAATCGTCAGTACATCATTGCTAATTGGGGCAATGTTGATGAAACCGAATATTTGTTTGAAGTCCGGCTGTTGGCGCAACTGCTTAAGGAAGAATTCGCCCATTTTGCGCGCTGCATCACCGGCAAAGGCAAGGTTGCACACCGGATCGGTAGCCTGGCCAAAATCAATCGCCAGTTGCTGTTGCTTGCTACCTGGCACAGGCACCACCACAAGTTTTGCCTGCATCTGCAGCGTGTACCCCATCCCTTTGGCCAACTCATGGCTTCTACGAAGCCGGCTGGCATTACCGGGTGAAGTCTCCTGCGCGCTGCAACGGCCGGCGATCAACTCCATGGCCACCGTAACCGTGCTGGTGCGGCCTGATGACTGCTCGAAAGACAGTGTCGGCGGCCCAAGCATCACGCCATCCAACACAACAAGCTCGCTATAGTTGCTATCGCTGTAATATTGATCAGTGATGGGCTTGATGAAGTCTTGATGGTTGAAATTCTCGATGAACTGCGCCTCGATCAGTTGGTTGACCTTATCACGGCCAAGTGCAAGTATCGCCCCCCAACCGTGCATCGCATCACCTTTGCCCAGTATTTCCAATAACGCACTTTTAGAATTAGAAGTCATGATCAGTCTTTCCTCTGGCCACTATGAATACGAACATGTTCGACAAACGCCTGATAGTCGTCAAAGCGCGAAACCGGGATAGCCGAGAAACTCCAGATTGCTAGACGAGGTGCTGGATTTTCACAAGCGGCAACGATGATGTAGGGACCTTCATCCGGCCCAGCCGTGTAGATGCCAGTGGCAGGGTCGAGCGTGCCGGTGCCTTTGAGCACTTCCCAGGTGGTCTCTGCCGGGGTCAATTCAATCTCTTCCTGCGCATCCGAATCGTAATAGGCCAGCACCAACTTGAAGGCTAATTCGCGTTGCTTAGTGGTTTTGATCATCCCTGAAGTGGTTGTCCAAGGGAGGATGATATCGATGGTTTGTTTCTGCCCACCTGCCGAAACCTCTACGCCATCCACATGGACACGTGAGGCAATCGGCCCCGCTCCGGGCAACCTGGGTGGCGATACATAGATCCGCACATTCTTGTCTACTGGAATGACCAGGTCCGAATCACCGTCCTCAGCCTCACGGATGGTACCTTTGCTTCCACTGGTCATTTCCCATCTCAGCTCACCTGCGATATCACCACCCGTCAAAACGTAACGGCGGGAAGTTTGATCTTGGCTAAACTGTGCAACTTTATACAAAGGGTATACCGCAACGCTATCCGCCACGACGGTTACCACTGCGCTGCTTGAATTGCCATTTGCAGTGGCGGTCACGATGACCCGCTTGTAGCCGTCGGTCAGCGATCCGATATCAGGTGGCGTGTAGACCCCTTGCGTAATACTGCCAACATTACCCGAGTCACCGGGCAAACCTTGCACGCTCCAGGCTACTTCGCCAACAACAGCGGGTTCGACATGGAAAGTAACCGTCTTACCCGGGGCCGCGCTCACTTTCGCTTCGAGCGGCTCCACAGCGAAGGACGTCAACCTGGGTGCAAGGTCTCCTAGCATCGCAAGATCCCCAGGCGTTACCAACACCCTTGGGGTAGCGATATCATCGCTACGGAACAAAAGGCTGTTAAGACGTAGCACATTGACCGGCTTGACCGCCGCTGCGATCCCTGCAATTTTAGTTGAGAGCTCATCCACTGCGCTCTGCACATGAGGCTTTATGTAGTCATCAAATGCGGTGATGACATGATTATTAATATAGGAGCTCTCCCCCCCCCAAGCCGACATCTCATACTCCACCTCCACCGGGCCCGGCTGAACCTCAACCTCACCAAACCGATCCCCACTCCCAACGATCGAAATCTTAAGTTTGGTTCTCACCGAAATAGTAATGTTAAAGTCTGGATCATGCCGGCGATCCCCACTCGGACCATTAAAAATAACAACCATTTCTTTCGTATCACTGATCACTGTCCAGTCAATACTGAACACATCATCCGTGTGCACAATTCTAAAGTTTCCAGAAAAATCCAGATCCGGCCACCTATAGGTGGTAAAATTATAATCCCCATAACGTCTAATCGTATGATCAGTGTAGCCAGGCGAATGAAGCTGAACATCCGATTTTAAAGTAGAGTAAAAATCGTGCTGATCCTTTTCCACAAGAATATTTGACACCCCAGGAATGGTAGCCACCATATTCCAAAAACCACTCCTGACCCAGAGCTCATTATGAAAAATAATACTCATGGTATACGGATCTTCGTCTGTATTCTCCGGCGAAGGTAATAAGTACGGCATATCACCATCCGCCGATGGCCACGTCCCGACTGTATCCTCATCGAACGCAACCCCCACTAGAACGGCACCCTCACCCTGTTCTTCTTCACTGACGGCATTTATGTCCTTGGCGTTTTTCATCGAATGAGTCCGAACAGCGAACCTTATCGGATTAACCTCCCCCTCGATACGCTTGATAACATTGAGCTCCCAGACCCTATCCGCTTCGTCCCATTTTTCAAACTCAAGTTTGATTGCTTCACCGAGCTTCATGTTCAGCTCCCCCCAACCGTCAACTTCAAAGGTGTAGCCAAGGCCTTTTGAAAGATCAAGCGTCACACGGCCTTCTGTATCGATATTGCCACCATCTGTATCATTCAGGAGTATTTCAATCCGCACCGCCGGCCCATTCAAAGGGTTCACTACGGAGTAAGCTATTACTTCAGGCTGTCCACCGCCACTCCCCTGTCGCAATTGAGTGAGCACTCCACTAATGACGTTCATGCTCAACAGAGCCTTGGATCCTGATATAGTGGAGTTGACGAACGAAAGCAGAGGCTTATCCAGTACCAAATCGAAACCCTCGGTCCAGGAATTGTCTTCAGAATCTTTCTTGAAACTAATACGTGGCAACCACCCACTGTTATCCAAACGCTGGATATGCTCCTGCGCCAGAAGCCTATTGGCCCTGAAGCGATCATAGACAAGCAGGGCCCCCCAACCTTGAGATGCCGGCTTCGCTCGGAGGTGGCTCAGATACTTACTAAACGTTGGCCTAGGCATATCCATTTTTCTCCACAGAAAGTATAAACATAAAAATACTATTAGTACTGAAACCCTAGAACACCCAAAGACCAGCTGATTTTCACGAATCCAGCGTTATGCTCATTATTGGGAATGTTCTATAAAACGCCCCACCATCGAAGCTCAAAGCAACATGTAACGTAAACTGTTCACCCTCTGTTAACTTATTAAGGAATTCCTTTGACAACTTTGCACTGACCCCTGCATCTGCTTCGTCTACCGTGACGGGTGCAGAGGCTGTACGTATGTATTCAGAGAGATCTCCAGCGGGTCCCACCCCGGTGACCCAGATATTAAGAAGCTGTCCAGCCCGGCCGAACGACCAGGTACCCAGCGTGAGCTCAGCCCCGCCAGGCGGTACCTGTGATCGTGACAAACGCCCTTCACTTACACCTTCACATTGGATCTGCGGATATACAGCGCTATCGAGTGGGGTAATCCTTAAATGGTAAGGGACAGAGTCCAACGAGGTGTCCTTGCCAAGCACACGGTACGCCACTTCAAAGCGCCTGCTTTGGTCGCGCATGCCGCGCCCCATGTTTGCCGGTACAAATTCTTCAGGCACAACAAGCGAATTGGCCCCGTCGGGTACTTTGGCAACGTACTCACCCAATCCCGGCCAGCCACGCCAATGAACTTCCACGCTTTCACCTGGCAGCAGCACATCTGGCACCTCAACCCGAACACCACCCTGACCGCTTGAAGCAGTCATGGTGCCGTGGTGGACCTGATCTTCGTCAGGGTCTGCGATTTTGATCAGAGGCACGGACAGCACACGCGTGGTATCAATAGCGACCGCCAGCGACTGCGACTGCAAACTTGCGCCTTCTCGGCTGAACATATAGGAAAGACTGACGTTCAATGCTTGATTTTCCAGCACGAGGTCCACAGGCACATGCAGCACAATGGCGCCTACGGTGTGCGTGCTAGCGTCGACACGAACGGGGGTAAACACGTCGCGTACTGGACTGCGCCAATACAAAGTTACGTGATCGGAAATCGACATACCTGGGTAGCCGTCAATATGGACTGCCAATCCATCCCGAAACTTCCCAGGGTCCAATGGCTCTCCTGGGGTATGCCCCGCAATGCGCGGAGCAGCCAGAGGGGCTGGCAGCGTGGCATCTGAGTCGATGACAAAGTTCTGGACAGGAGAGTCCAAGGATTTACCGTCTGCGAAAGTGACACTGTAGGAGACTTGGGCAGTGCCCGGATCGATGAAGCGAAAGATATTCTTACCCACCGTGAACATTAACGGTTTGTTACCGAAGTGCTCTTTGGTTACCGTTAATTTTTCGATCTCAGGCGGATCGGCAAAACCGTCCTCATCAAACCCCTGAAATGTGAAGGTAATCTCATCGTCGAGTTGCATGGCCTGATAGGGCATTACAATGAACATGACGCCGACGCTTTCCAACTCATCAGGCTTGATTATCAGGCTATGCGACTGCACGGCAAGAATGGCCGATAACCCTTCGCTGGGTGCTTTTGGCCTGACGCCGACGAAGCAGAAAGTGCGCAATGAGTTCGCACTTCCATTCACTGTATAGGAATAAAACGCCTCCCCCCCTTCAGCACCTCGAACCACAGAATTGAGTATTTCGACCTTCAGACCTACCGCGGGGTCAACATCCCCAACAAGATAAGTAGCACCGACATCGTCAAAAGCATCCCCAACCGCATTGGCACCTAGCCAATTCGGGCTTACCAGGTCGGTGGACGTCATACCCGGGTACCTTATATAGGTTACCAGATGGCTGGTACCCAATTGATCCAGGTCGATCTCATTATCAGCGTTCAATCCTTGAATGCGGGGCTTTTCCAGCCCCTGTTTATTGTCTTTCATACAATATCGGCCTCACTCTTGGATTACCCGCTACGCTCAGCGAGCAACAATTGCTTACCGTTTATAGGCCTGAAGCCAAACTCGGACAACTAGCAAAAATACTAGGTCGCCGCACGTACTCGGCGCACAACCGGCCCGTCCCACCATGCACCTATCATTTCTGCTAGGTGCCTGACGCGGCCGCTCGCTTTACCCTGCCTGAGCACCCTGCATCGCTTACGTTGATAGGCTGATAGTCAGTTAATTAACCAGGAGTTACGACCATGTCTCACGAATACTCACCCACTCAAGGTGGCATCATTACCGTCCATTCAGCAACAACTGGTGATGGGGGCGGCGGTGACTACAGATCATGGACAATTGGTGGCGAGGGAAGTGATGAACCTTATCACCTTACTATCAGTGGCATCAAAGCCAGGAAAATTCACATGGTCAATATTCCATCAGCCACCACTATAGAATTGCAATCAAAAGACATGAATGGCGATGTGCCGGTGTGGTGGATGAAACTAAAAACAACGCATGCACCCTCCGACCTCCAACTGTACGATATCGATCAATATGTAAACCGTTACGCCAAGGACGACTTCATAATCACAGCACTTGGCATGCTCGTTGTCGACAAGTCGACAACCCCAGCCGCTCGTGACTCGTTGGGCCGAATTATCGTAAAAACATCCGCCGGCCGCCGCCCCACCGCTAAATAAGGACACCTTTCATGGCCATTCAGTCCAACGCCACCAATTTTATGAGCTATACCCAAGGCAGTGTCGACCCACGCACAGGACTCTACACGTTTTCTATTGAAATTCCGCCCTTGAACGCCAATGATCTGCAGGGCCCAGAACTCCCCTTGAAATTGACTTTCAACCCGCTGAGTGAGTTGAACGCGGGATTTGGCATCGGCTGGTCTCTGAAACTAAGTCGATACAACCTGGACAGCGATGTATTGGACCTGCACACAGGGGAAAGCTACGCGATCGCTGACAATGGCGCGAATCAACCTATCGTGGTGCATGAGCAAAAAATAAAGAATTTTCATATTGAAAATATCAGCGACGATAAACGCAAACGCTACCGGATAGCTCATAAGGCAGGCTTGGTCGAGATCCTTGAGCCGCTTAAAGCCGACCCCCGGTCGTATCTGCCCACACGTGTTATGGCACCCTCTGGCCACGGCATTACATTAGGCTACAACGAAAGCACCGGCGAACTTGAATCTATCCATGACGACAACGGGCAAAAACTCCTCACGGTAACGCCC
Organism: Pseudomonas sp. KCJK9058; assembly: GCF_046230975.1. Taxonomy (NCBI): domain Bacteria; kingdom Pseudomonadati; phylum Pseudomonadota; class Gammaproteobacteria; order Pseudomonadales; family Pseudomonadaceae; genus Pseudomonas; species Pseudomonas sp. KCJK9058. Next base: position 4,602 of record NZ_JBJJLR010000028.1, on the reverse strand, counting down.
AACGGTGACCATCAGACCGTGCTGGACCTTCATCCTGACACTGAAGCCCATGCTTCTATAAAAATGGGATTCGAGGGTGAAGAACTGCGTACGCTGACCATGCCCTCCACAGAGCAAACAAGCTGGACGTTTAATTATGTTACCTACGGCTCCTTGCGCTGCCTGGAGAAGCTGGTTAATCCGCGTGGCGGCGAAGAAACCGTCACTTATAAGGAACAGGGGCACAAACTACCTGGCGTAAACCTCTTCGTTCCTTGTGCAACCCACCATACCGCAAAGCCCAACCCGCTGGATAAAACAACATTCATAACGTCCGAATACAGTTTCAGCAGTAATAACTTCTTGGGCAATGGCGCAGCGGGTGTCGCCTGGGAGGAGGACTATAATCAGGACCAGTTGTACAAGTTTACCGGCAGCGAGTTCAACTACACCTCCACCGTCAAGCACCTCTACAACGAAGAAGTGCTACGCACCGTCACACGCACATTCAACCGCTTCCATCTGCTGACCAAGCAGGTTACCGAAGAGTCCGGCTGCACCGAAACGTTGACAAACGAGTATCACGATAGCACTGGCAATTTTGCATCCCAGGATGAACGCCTGCAGTTACCCCGCAAGGTCACCAAGACCTGGACCGTCAAAGGCAACCCCGTTGATCGTCGTGACGAGACCCTCACCACTATTTACGACAAGGCAGGCAACCTTTTAGAAGAATTGCACCCCGATGGCAGACGGATGGTGCGTACCTACTATCTCCCGAGTGGGGGCGTCGGCTGTCCAGCGGACCCGGAAGGTTTCAAGCGCAACCTCGAAAGCCTTACCATTTATCCAGCCAACGATGCCACGACCGATAAACCCGCGCCAATCATTCGTACCCGATACACCTACAAAGAGATGCCGTTGCTAAGCGCAACAGCCTCGCTGCAACAGGCAAGTCATTGGTTAGTCGCAGGAAGTGAAGATAAACTGGTCGTCACCTTGGATGACGCAGGCAATGAAACCGAGCAACGGTTGCACCACCTCGAGATGAGCTACCTGAACGTGCCTGGCAATGTTTTCCTGCATGGGCGCTCCAACGCGAGGATGAGCACGCTCGGTGCCTGCACGGCTACGACCCGCTGGCACTATGAGAAAGTCCAGGATGAACAGGGAAAGTCAACCTACCAAAAGACCACTGCCACGTTTACCCCCCACGGCGGTACGATCGAAAAGACATCGACCTGTATTCACTCTTCGCTTCGTAACAGCATCATCGAAGATGAAGATGCTAACGGCGTGGTCACCCGCTACCGCTATGACTCCCTCAACCGCCTGCTGGAACAGACTGTATCGCCGGAAGACAATCCAGCTACGCTTGTTTATCAATATGGCAGCGTCACTGAAGACAACCGCTTGCTCTGCTACACCCAAGTCACCAACGCTAAGCAAGTCGTCAGCCGCATCTATTACGACGGGCTCGACCGCCCCATCCGAGAAGAGCGCATACTGAAAGACCTGAACGCCCCTGACAAGACAGTCACCCGCAAAACGGCCGAAGTTTGGTATGACTCCATCGGACGAGTAGAAAGTGAAACACGCTTCGATTACCTCCCTGCCCCTGCGCCTGCCGATGGCCACACCCCTACCGAGACGGTCATCGAACTGACCAAGCGTTACGCATACGATGCCTGGGGACAGCGCTGCTGTGTCACTCACCCGGACAACGTACAAGAAATCACGGAGTTCTCGCCTTTCGGTACAGAGGGTAACAAGACGACGACGTGGCTGGTGAGCCCCGAGAAACCCGACGATAAACAACTGCTCCGCGTCGAGGAGACTAACCGCGCCGGCAAACCGCTGTATCAATACAAACTGTTGCCGGTAAAAGACAAAAAGACAAAGCTCATCTCTTGGGTTCAAATCGACCGCACCGATTATACATACGATGGGCTGGCCCGCTGCATAAAAGAGTCCTTCACCCCTACGCAAGCGCGCAAGCAGAAAGCGTTGGTCACCGAGTACACCTATGATCACTGGGGACGCATGTGCGAAACCGTTCGGCCAGGCGGTAGCAAACTCCGGCGCACCTTTGCAGCGCACAGCATCACCGAATTGACTACCCTGCTGGAAGTGCTTGATACCAATAACGAGCCAGCGCAGGCCGTGTGCAAGCGAAACTATGATGGGCTTGATCGCCTGACTCGCATGGAAGTAGGCCCTCGAGTTGAAACATACGAGTACCGGGGGCTGACGCAACTGATCGTAAAGCGCTCCGTCAGTAATAGCGCAAGTGCGGACAAACGTACGCATGTCACCCACTACGAGCACACGCCAAACCTCACCATCGAACCCACCCGGGTAATAGCGACGTTCGAAAATACATCGCAGCCTCATGCGCCGGATGAGGCGGATTTTGGCTATTTCTCAGAAGACGCGAAAATTGCCTCGGCTGCCAACAGCAACGGCAAGCGAACTTACCATTATACCGACCAAGGTTACCTGGCCGAAGAGCACTGGGAAGTGCAGGGGCAGCCCAATTACGGCATCGAGAATATGTACTCGCTGCAAGGCCTGGTGACTTTCCGTAAGCACAGCGATGGTAGTGCCTGCCACTACGGCTATGACGCGCAGGGGCGGCTGCGCACCGTCACCCAAGGCGAGCTGCAATGCACGCTGGAGTACAATAGCGAAGGGCTACTGGAGCACACGACCACCCGCGATTCAAAACGCTACGTACGCACAACCCAGACGTACGACGCACTAGGCCGACAACATCGGCGCATTCTCGATGCCAACGGAGAAATCTGGGTGCTGGTGCTGCAATGGCGAGATGGCACCCACCTTGATTCGCGAACCTTGTACCGTAACAGTGATGAGGATGAGAACGCGTTCATCCGCAGGGAATGGTTCGACTATGACGACCTGGATCGCCTGGTCATCCACGACTTCGAAGGCGACTGGGATAATGAAGAGGAAGACGGCGAACGCAGGCAAGCATTACCGCGAAATGCAGCGGGCCGCTCGATCATTTCGCAAACATTCGAATTCGATGCGCTGGACAACCTGCAACGCTGCAGAACCGATTTCGCCGATAAAAACAGGGACATCGCAAGATTCTCCTATGCCGATGACGGCAGTTTCCAGCTGACCAAGGTGAACCACACCTTGCTCGAGGATTATCGTGAAGAGCAGACATTCGCCTACGACGCGCGAGGCAACATGCTCAACGACGAACAAGGGCGTAAGCTGGAATATGATTCCCATGGCCGCTTGCACCGTGTGCTCGAGGCCAATGACGTTGAGTTGATGAAGTACTTGTACGACGGTCATGACCAACTGCTCGCCACCGTAGCGGCTGGCAAGACCCAAGTGCAGCGGCGCTATCTGGGCAACAGCTTGGACTGTACACGGGAAAATGATGTGCTCACCCAGTACCTTTATAGCAACGGCCAGGCAGTGGGCATACAACGAACGAACCAGGACACCAACCAGTTGCTGCTCACCGACCCTGCCGGCAGTGTCGTTGCGGAAGTAGACGCCGATGGCACCCGTCATGCCAGCTACAGCGCGTACGGTGAACAGCCCACTGATAATGGCATGCGCAGCCTACTGGCATTCAATGGTGAAGTGCGCGAAGTGGGGCTGGGCTGGTACTTGCTTGGCAGCGGTTATCGTGCCTACAACCCCAACCTGATGCGCTTCCACAGCCCGGACTCGATGCCCCCTGAAGTATCAGGCCCCAATCCTTATGTGTATGCACTGGGGAACCCGGTGAGATGGAGAGACCCTACCGGCCACCGAGCCGCCTCGATATCAGCGGGAGACCAACCACCGGAATTCGTGGATCCGCCACCCACACCCAAGGGGTCGGATATGCCATGGCTAATGTTCACCGTGTCAGCGCTTATCTTTACGCTAGCAGTCGGATTATTTGTAGCGCCTCTACTATCGGGCGCGGCCGTGGCGACCAGCACATTAATCAAAGCGGGGGTCGCAGTTATCGGGCAAGGGATTGCCACAACTCTGCAAGGTTTTTCGGCTGCTTCCAAAGACCCAGAGACTGCGAACCTTCTGCAGTATTTTGGGTTCGGGGTTTCGGCGGTTACAGGCCTTGTCGGTACTGGAGCACTAATCTCAATGTTCCGTACTTTCACCGCCGCCAGACGGGTCAGTATAGTAATTAAAACTGCTTCCACATCGGCCAGATCTTCCATAACGTCCACTACTAGCCTCCTTAACCAGGCGGACGACGTGGCATCGAATTTACCCGCCAGCTCAACGAATATCCCCCGCGCAAGTCTAAATAACGCAAGACCAGTGAACCCTGCACAATCGAGTAGGCGTGCGAGTGCAGGGGGAGCGCCGGGTAATGATAGTTCGCCTACCCAACCCGTTAAACCTACCAGCGACAGCTCGACAACCACCAACATAATCAGTGAAGAAGTTCCCTCGGCAAACACCGTAAATCCATCAGCGCAAGTGCAAGTGGAAGTGGAAGTGCATACATCAGGGCAAACGCCCCCTAGACCTCAATGGAGCGGGGATGGAAGAAAAGTTACTGACCCTTGGAACATCAGAACTTAACCATAATAACTCGAGATAAGCATGCGCTGGGGTGTCGCT
>NZ_JBJJLR010000027.1:0-75062 GCF_046230975.1 Pseudomonas sp. KCJK9058 | reverse complement strand
GTCAAGGGGGCTGAGCGGGGGCTCGGCGCTCCCTGTGCAGGGTTCTTGTAGTCCATTTCCTAAAGTGACCCTTTCCACCCCTTTGTCATTGTAATGGGGTAGGCAGCGGCCTAGCCTCGGCAAGCGCCTAACCTTGAGGAATGGACATGGACAGCGAAACGCCGAAAAACACCAGCAAGCCCTATGTCGTGCAAGCCGCGAGCCGCTTTGGCAACAGCGATGCCGAACTGGTGCAAATGAAACCGCAACTGCCAATACGCACCGCACTGATGGAAGCTTCGGGCATCATGGGCTGCATCACCGAGATCACCCGCAAGGCCATCGACAGGCCTGACGACCGCCAGGTGATGATGAAGGCCACGTACTACCTGGCCGGGATGGCCAAGTCACTGATCGACGGCCAGCTGCTGCAGATACGTCAGGCGCGCGAAGGCGGGGGCGAAGCCTAGCCAGGCTTGCCTGGGGACCGCGAACTTGGCACCCTTGGGCGGTTTTAATCGTCTGCAACACGACAGAAGGAAGCATGCATTGAGCTGGGACAAGGTGGGGAAGCTTCTCGTCGCCGTGCTGATCGGCCTGGTGGTCCTGTTGGCCGCCTATGCGTTGCTCAGGGGCAATCCGCGCCTTGAGGCGTCACTGACCTATGCCTACCTCACTTACCCCAGCCAGTTCAGCGAGCGGATCAGCAAGGCCAGCGAACAGCTGAAGTACGAGCAGTTGCAGGGGCAAATCAACGGTATCGTTCAAGGCCAGCTGGGCCATGATCAGGTCGAGCGGCTCATCGAAATGGCGCAGGCCCCTTATGCCCAGCTGTTCGCCAAGCCTTTCGAGGCCGGGCTGGTCGACCACCGTGCCGGCCTGCTGATCGAACTGCACAACAGCGGTAATGCGCAGGTCCGGCAGGTAAAAATCCGCCTGCCAGCCAAAGGCCTGGTGCAGGTGCGCGATGCTGCCGGCAACGACACGCTGCTGGAAACCCCCGCCGCCCAGGTTGATATCCCGGCCATCGAGCCAGGTGGCACCTGCAAAGTGTGGGTGTATTTCGATGCCGACTACTCGCAGATCCGCCATGGCGGGGTCAGCATCAGCCATGCCGATGGTGAGGCCAATGTGCAAGTGTACCGCGAAGTCATCGGTTTTCCGGCCATGGTGGCCCGTTACAGCCGTGAGCTGATGATACTGCTTGGCATACTGGCGGCCAGCGTACTGGGCTTGGCCTATGCCTGCCTGGCGCGTCGTGTTCCGCGGTAAAACAGCCTGCAGAAAAAAGCGTGCATGCGTTCTGCGATCAAGGGTCATTTGCTGAAAACGCAACACGCCCCCGCAGACGACCCTCTATAGTGCTCGGCATGACGAAACCCCTGCCGAGCCTGCCTGATGATCCCTTCTCTGGACGCCATTTTTTCTCGCCTGCGCCTGCGCCAGTTGCGCTTGCTGATCGAGCTGGACCGCTGTGGCTCGCTGCACAAGGCAGCTGAAGCCATGGCCATTTCCCAGCCCGGTGCCACCAAGGCCCTGCGCGAGGTCGAGGAGGTGCTGGGCGTACCGTTGTTCCAGCGAATGCCCAGCGGCCTGGTTGCCAACGACGTAGGCCGCTGCGTGGTGCGCTACGCGCGGCTGATCCACAGCGACCTGGGGCATCTGCGCGAAGAGGTGTTGGGCATCGTCCAAGGCCAGGGCGGGCGGCTGGCGGTGGGCAGTATCATGGGGGCTATGCCCACACTGGTCAGCGCCCTCGGGCGCTTGCGCCGCAAGCAGCCGCAGCTGGCAGTGGAAATTGCCGAGAATACCAGCGCCAACCTGCTCGCCCAGCTGGACGAAGGGCGCCTGGACCTGGCCATCTGCCGGCCAGGGCTGGGCCGCAACGCGGCGGAATATGGCTTTGTCGAACTGGCCCAGGAGCCGCTGGCGGTGGTCGCGCATCCGCAGCATCCGCTGGCCGGGGCGGCGGCACTCAAGATCAGCGACCTTAGCCATTATCGCTGGGTGGTTTATCCGGCCAACATGCCCATGCGCCAAGCGCTGGAACGCGAGTTGAGCGAGGCGGGGGTGGAGGTGTCGCGTTATCCGCTGGAGACCTTCTCCACCTTCGCCACCTTCATGCTGCTTGAAGATGACCCGACGTTGGTGGCGGTCATTCCCCGTGCAGTGGCGGCCTTTGCCGAGCAGCGCGGGTTGCTGGTGTCGCTGGCGGTGCCGCTACGGGCGCTGAGCGAGCCGTTCGGCATCGTCCACCGGGTCGCGGCGCCGTTATCGCCTGCGGCACGATTGCTGGTGGAGGAACTGACGGCGGGTGAAGTGTGACGCTACCCCTCTATTTCCAGCCCGTTGCCGAAGCGCTGGCAGGGATAAGCGGCGGTTATCGGTGGATCAGTTCTTTTCATTACCGGTGGCCCTGTCCTGTGCTCTAGATTGCCCCGGCAGCGCCTGTCAGTCACCCTGTAACCCTGATTGCATCAAGGAGCAAACCAATGGATCTAGGCATCACCGGCCGCTGGGCCATCGTCTGCGCGGCCAGCAAAGGCCTTGGCAAAGGCTGCGCCGAAGCGCTGGGCAAAGAGGGCGTCAACCTGGTCATCAATGCCCGTACCCAGGCCACCCTGGAGCAGACCGCCAGCGAGTTGCGCAGGGCCTGCCCGGGCATCGAGGTCCATACCGTGGCAGGCGATGTTGCCGATCCCAAGGTGCGCCAGGCGCTGTTGGCGGCCTGCCCGCAGGTCGACATTCTGGTCAACAACGCCGGTGGCCCGCCACCGGGGGACTTCCGTGATTGGGAGCGTGATGACTGGCTGAAGGCGCTGGACGCCAACATGCTCACGCCCATCGAGCTGATCAAGGCGGTGGTCGATGGCATGGCCGAACGTGGTTTTGGCCGGGTGGTGAACATCACCTCCGGCGCGGTGAAGGCACCGATCGACATGCTGGGTTTATCCAACGGTGCCCGCAGTGGCCTGACCGGATTCATTGCCGGCCTGGCCCGGCAGCAGCGCCTGGCGGGCGGCAATGTGACACTCAACAACCTGTTGCCTGGGGCGTTCGACACGGCGCGCCTGCAAAAGACCTTGAAGGCGGCGGGTGGTGATGTGGAAGTCACTGCCCAGGCGCGGCGCAAGGCCATTCCGGCGTCGCGTTTTGGCGAAGCCGCGGAGTTTGGCGCGTATTGCGCATTTCTGTGCAGTGCGCATGCCGGGTACATCACCGGGCAGAACCTGCTGATCGATGGCGGGGCGTATCCAGGAACCTACTGACGCCGTTGGCGCTATTGCTTGCAGCCGCCTTCGCCCTCATGCAGCGCCAGGCTCTGGCGCAATTGTTCAATCATGGCCGCACGTAGCGCCTGCGGCGCCTGGATGCGGATCGAACCCGCCTGGGACAGCAGCCAGCCCATCAGCGCGCGGTTGTCGTCGACGGTGGCCACCAGCGCGGCGCCGCCGCCAGCCTGCGGCGTCAGTTGCATATCGACGGACAGGGGGGACTGTTCCAGGCGGCGGGCCAGCGCGTCATCGACCCAGGCATACAGTACAACGTGTGTCGGGGGGGTAAGTGCGTCGGGTTGCAGCTGCTGCGCTTCGCCCAGGCTCAAGCCCGGTTGCCAGTACCAGCCATAAGGCATGCCTTTACTGTTGCACTGTAGCGGGAACAGTGCGGCGAGCTCCACCAGGTCACGCTCGACGGTGCGTTTGCTGGTGGAATGGCCCACGGTTGTCAGCGCAGCCTGCAACTGGGTGGAGCTCATGCCTGGGTGGCGGCTGGGCAGTAACTTGAGCAGTTGCCACTGGCGGGCGATGGTGTGGCGGGTCGGGTGGCTGGGCAAAGGGCTCATCCTTGAAGGCAGGCACCAAGCCTGCCTGGGTAGTGGCGTTTAGCTATTGCCTAGCATACCTCGTCACAAGATGGGATCCAAGTTGTGGCGATTGGCCTCGGTCGTCTGAGCGACCTGGACATCCAAACCCGCAAGTCACTGGAAATTGCCGAATGGACCAACGAGGAGGGCGCGCGCTTCATCCCGGCCATGTTCGGCTCGGCGGTGTTCACCGGCAGCCTCGCCGACGAACTGCACCGCACCGGGTACGCCGGCCAACGCCCGCTGGTGTGCTGTCAACTTTGATTGAAAGTGTACTTATTTTCGAGCATGAATTTTGGTGCCGTCCATTTTGGACCTTTCACATATCCACCGGCTTTTTGTTCAATCAAGCCGTCGCTCGTCATTCTTCTGATCAGTTCGATGAGGCCAATGCAGTCACCTAGGTAAATCCAACTGTTCTGGGTGTAAAGCCTGTCTAGTTGCGGGTGGGAGATGCCAGTGCCTCTGGTGAAAAATAAAATTACATCCGTAGGAGATTCGTTTTTAATTACATCGTGAATGGTATCCATGGTTTTCCCGCTCAAGCTGGATTACCTCTGCTTCTAGCGCTTGTGCTGTATATAATAGCTCGGCGTCTGATTCAGGCTGATGGTCTTCAAAAGTGGCTGCGTGAATATTGTTCCAAGTCTCGCCGCCATCAGTTGGTAGAATTTTATCAGCAATGCCAAGGGCGCGGAGGTGCTCAAGCCCCCTTATTTCATGTATGAAAAATCGCTTGTCGATGTCGGTTGCTTGTAGTGTGCGCTGTAGATTTTTTTCGAGTCTATCTATCATCATTTTGTTCGCGCCTGACGGCAGAAGTCGACTTGTTTGTAATTTGACTAACTCGACGCCGCCTGCTGTGATCCGGGCCTCTCTCCAATCCATTCGTTCGATTGGGCCCCCGGCTTTGTCCAGGTTGTAGGGGCGTCAGCTGTAAGCCCCTATAGTTCTCACGCCGGGATAGGGAAAATTGAAAACCACATACAGTGGCGGTAGGCCTGACTCTGGCGTGAAGCAGTAGATGCAGTCTTTATAATTCGGCGGCTCATGAGGCACAACACTTCTTCTTAACTTCTTTGATCACACAGTTCAAACCTGCTCCCTGCCCCAGTCACTTTCCTGCACCTGCGCCTTGTAGTCACAGGCTCTAACGCGGCAGGAATATTTGGGGCGAGAGGAGCAAGCGCGAAGGGGGTGATGAAGCCAATAAGTGCATGCCACAACATCTTCAACGCCTGTGAGATGTCGTGGCGCGTGGGCGGCGCTCGATCCCACAGGCGGTGCGGATGTCGTGGCGAACTACATCCCACTCCGGCGCACATGCTTGACGAAGACCTTCTCCAACAACTCCCACATCGCCGGGTCCGTACTGAAGGCCACGTTGAAGCGCATCCACCCGGTCGCCTTGGCGTCGACCATGAACAACTGCCCAGGCCCAAGCATGATGCCTTTCTCCAGCGCATCGTCCAGCAACGCAGCACTGTCCGGAATCGCCGGGTGGCGGGTCCAGATGTACATGCCTTCATCCGATTCGGTAAACAGTTCGAAGCCTAATCGATGCAGATGCCGGCCAACTTCCTGGTGCGCCTCGGCCAGCCGCTGGCGCAGGCGCTTGAGGTGCTTACGCCAGCGGCCGTCGATGATCGCGGCGTACACCACGCGCTCCATCACCTGCGAAGTGGTCAGGCCTGAGCGCATTTTCAGGTGCAGCAGTTTTTGCATCAGCTCGGGGTTGGCCAGCATGTAGCCGACCCGCACGTTGGGCGAAATGCTCTTGGAATAGCTGCCCACGTACACCACCTGCTGCAGATGGTCGAGGCTGGCCAGGCATGGCTGCGGCTCGGCGACCATGTCGGCGTACAGGTTGTTCTCCACCAGGCGGAAGCCATGCTGGCTGGCAAGCTGCAGCAGGCGGTGCAACTGCGGCAGCGGGGTGCGCGAGCACGTCGGGCTGTGCAGGTGCGGCTGGGTGAAGAACGCCGTCGGGCGGTGGTGGGTGAGCAATTGCTCCAGCTGGTTCAGGTCGTAGCCGGCCGGTGTACGTGGCACACCTACCAGGGTTGCGCCTTGGGTGCGCAGGATGCTCATGAGGTTCGGGTAGCCGGGGTCGTCCACCAGCACCACATCGCCCGGGCGCACCAGTGTGCGTGCGGCCAGGTCCAGGGCCTGGCTGGCGCCGTGGGTGAGCATCAGCTGTGCCGGGTTGGCGACGATCGACAGCTCTTGTTGCAGGTTCTGTGCGGTCAGTGCACGCAGCTCCATCAGGCCCATGGGGTCGCCGTACCCCGACAACTCCAGCGGGCTGCCGGCCACCTGGCGCAGGCCGCGGCGCAGGCCGTCTTCGTACATCCAGTCGTTGGGCAGCCAGCCGCACCCCGGTTTGTACGGCAACTGGCGGATTTCGAAAATCTGCTGCAGGTACCACTCGGAGTTGAACGTTGGTCGACTGGTGTCGGCCTCGGTGTTGTGCTGCTCCAGCAGTTCGCCCGCCGCACGGTTGACGAAGAACCCCGCATTGCCACGGCTCACCAGCAGCCCCTGGGCGACCAGGCGGTCGTAGGCCTCGACCACGGTGAAGGTACTCACCGAATAGCTGGCGGCAAAGGCGCGGATCGACGGGACCTTGGCGCCTGGCTTGAGGGTTTGGTTGTCGATCAGCTCGCGCAGCCCATCGATGATCTGGTTGACCAGCGGGGTAGAGGAGTCTGGATGTAATTCGAACATTCGGGGCCTTCAGGGTGCGTATCGCCTGGCGTCTGCAGGGTGTACTGCATGGGCGACCTATACAGTGCAGTGCGAGATTCATGCCACTGTGCATGGCTCTCTGCGTCGGACATTTTTACATTAGGTGTCGGATATCGCCACATAAAGCATGTTCAGTTCGCCTCAGGCAGTCGCCCTGGGGCGCGTCAGCAGGCCGCCATGGAAGGCCTGCGTGTGTAAGTTCACACCATCCTGCCCGCATTAGCACTGATGTACAGGTGAAATCGCCAGCCATCGGGGTTTCACAGTTTTCCTTGGATAAAAAGAAGCACGGGGTACACAACTGATGGACGCAACATCCACAACCACCACCGCGAAAAGCGGGCACGAGAGCAAGCTCAGTGCCTCGCTGAAGTCGCGCCACCTGACGATGATGTCGATCGCCGGGGTTATTGGCGGCGCCTTGTTCGTCGGTTCCGGCAGCGTAATCCACAGTGCCGGCCCAGCCGCTGTCCTGGCCTACCTGGCAGGCGGCATCCTGGTGGTGCTGATCATGCGCATGCTGGGTGAAATGGCGACTTCCTCGCCTGACACCGGCTCGTTCTCAACCTACGCCGACCGCGCCATTGGCCGTTGGGCCGGTTTCACCATCGGCTGGCTGTACTGGTGGTACTGGGTCATCCTCATGGCCTGGGAAGCCTATGTGGCGGGCAAGATCCTGCATGGCTTCTTCCCCGACGTTAGCGTCAACGTGTTCGTGCTGGCCACGACCCTGTTGCTGATCACCGTCAACTTCTTCAACGTCAAGCACTACGGTGAGTTCGAGTTCTGGTTCGCCTTGATCAAGGTGATTGCGATCGTCTGCTTCCTGATTGTGTGTACCGCTGCCGTGATGAACATCTGGCAGTTCGGTGAAGTGCGTGGCATCAGCCACCTCACCGCCGAAGGCTTCATGCCCAATGGCATCACCACCGTGATCGGTGCCTTGCTCGGGGTGATGTTCGCCTTCCTCGGCGCCGAGATCGTCACCATCGCCGCTTCCGAAGCCAAAGACCCGGCTGCGCAGATTGTCAAGGCGACCAACTCGGTGGTCTGGCGTGTGTGCCTGTTCTACGTCGGCTCGATCTTCCTGATCGTCTGCCTGGTACCGTGGAACGACCCGCACCTGGGTGTTTCTGGCTATGGCGCCTATCGCCGTACCCTGGAACTGCTGGGCGTGCCGTATGCCGAGCTGCTGATGAACTTCGTGGTGTTGACTTCGGTGAGCAGCTGCCTGATCTCGGGCCACTACACCGCTTCGCGCATGCTGTTCTCCCTGGCCCAGCGTGGCGATGCGCCGTCGTTCTTCAAGATCACCCGTGCCGGTACCGGTGTACCGGTGTACGCGATCATGGGCTCGTGCGCCGTGGCCGTGGTGTGTGCATTGATCAACTTCAGCGAGACCCTGCGCCCGAAAGACGTGCTGGACACTCTGATGAACACCACCGGCATGATCGCCCTGCTGGTGTACCTGGTCATCGCCTTCTCGCAGCTGCGCATGCGCCGCAAGCTGATTGCCGAGGGCAAGGAAGTACGCCTGAAGATGTGGCTGTTCCCGTGGCTGACCTACCTGGTGATCGCGTTCATCGTGGCTGCCCTGGTCACCATGGCCTTCATGCCTGACTACCAGATTCTGGTCATTTCCACCGGTATCGCTGCGGCGGTCGTGGTGGCGATGGGTGTGGTGCACCAGATCCGCTCTGGTAGCAAGCAGCACTAAGCGTCACTCGCGTCTGGAAACGGCCGGCTCCCTTGGGGACCCGGCCGTTTCGCGTTGTTGGGCCTGGGCTTTTTCTGCAGGCATGTGGAAACGCTGGTTCATCCACGGTGAACCGAGCAGGGCGGCCGCAGCGATCAGGGCCAGGATGGCGAGGGCGATGTAGGTCTTCAAGGGCGTGCGCATGCAAGGACTGACTTCAAGCAGAGGTGATCAGTTCCGGGGTAATCCGTTCGCAACCGTCCCGCCGGGCGACAGATGGCATATGCTAGGCACATTGCCCGCCCAAAGGAGCCGCACATGGCCTGGTCCGCCAACCAGTATTCCCTGTTCGAAGACGAACGCACACGCGCCGTACGCGACCTGATTGCCGCCATCCCGCCACGGCCGGTGCGCCACGCCACCGATCTGGGGTGCGGCCCCGGTAACTCGACCGAAGTGCTGCTGCAACGTTACCCCGATGCCCAGGTGACGGCGCTGGACAGCGACCCGGACATGATCGACAAGGCCCGTGAGCGCAAGCGGCTGTGCATCCCGCGTGTGCGCACGGTCATTGCCGACATTGCCGGCTGGGCTGCCCCCGAGCCGCAGGACCTGATCCTGGCCAATGCCTCGCTGCAATGGGTACCTGACCATGCCTTGCTGTATCCGCACCTGGTGCGCCAGCTCAGCGAAGGCGCCAGCCTGGCCGTGCAGACCCCGGACAACCTCGACGAGCCGGCCCACCGGCAGTTGCGCGAGATCGCAAGCCAAGGCCCCTGGGCGGCGAAATTCGCCGACTTGCAGCTGCCGCCACGGCACAACGCGGCGTTCTACTACGACTTGCTCAGCCCGCTGTGCGCACGGGTGGATGTGTGGCGCACCACCTATCATCACCCGTTGATGGGGGGCGCCGAAGCGGTAGTGGAATGGTTCAAGGGCTCGGCGTTGCGGCCTTATCTGGCCAGGCTTGATGAGCAGGAGCAGGCCGACTTCCTGCAGATGTACCTGCAGGCCATGCAGCGCGATTATCCGCCGGCCTCTGATGGCAAGGTCCTGTTGCCCTTCCCGCGGTTGTTCGTGATCGCTACCCGCTAGGGCGGCGCCAGCGCCAGGCCACGTAGCTGTAGATGCCGAGGTTCAGCGCCAGCACGAGGGTGCCCAGCAGCAGCTGGATCTGCGGGGTCAGGCCGGCGGGGTAGATCAGTGGCCAGACGTAGTGCTCGACGAAGCTGCCCTGGTAACCGGCGTCACCGGCGGCATTGCGCATGCGGTTTTCCCAGGTGGTCAGCGGGCAGCCCAGGTGCAGGCACTCCACCGCCAGGCCCCAGGCCAGGGCCGGCAAGTGCAGCAACAGGGCAGGGCGCCAGCGCAGCACCAGCAGCCCGCCGAACAGCACCAGCAGGATGAAGGCCAGGTGCAGCAGCACCAGGGTGTCGGCGGCAAGGCGGTAGAGCATGGGTGGGGTGCCCACGGATGGAGGTTATCCCAGCATAGTTGGGTGGCCTGATCTGGCCCCTTCGCGGTCTCGCCCGCTTCCGCAGCATCACCACAGGTTCCGGATGCTGCGCAGGATCTGTGGGAGCGGGCGAGCCCGCGAAGGGGCCAGCACAGGCCTACACCCCTTCCTCGACCATCTGCAGGAAAGTCGCCACCACCCGGCGTGTACGCTGCTCGCTCAGGCACACCAGGGTCTCGGTCAAATGCCGCTGGCAATCGACAATCGGCAACGCACACACCCGCGCATCGGCACCGAACTCCGCCGCCGACACCACGCCCACACCAATCCCTACCACCACCGCTTCACGCGCCGCTTCCCGGCCCTCCACCTGGATCGCTGCGCGTATCCGCAGGCCGGCACGTTGCATCTCTTCTTCCAGCGTTTGCCGCGTTACCGAGCCGGGCTCGCGCAGCACCAGTGGCGTGTCGTCCAGGTCGGCCAGGCTGATCGAGCCACGGCTGGCCCATGGGTGGTGGTGGGAAACGAACGCCACCATCGGGTCACGACGCAGCGGCAGGCAATGCAGGCGCTCATCGTCGACATCCCGCCCCAGCAGGGCCAGGTCGGCCTGATAGCTGAACAGCCGCGCCAGCGATTCGTCGGTATTGCCCGTTTCGATCTTCACCTGGATGCCTGGATAACGCTGGCAGAAGCGGGCGATCTGCGGCAGCACGTGCACCGGCGCATCCACTGCCAGCACCAGGCTGCCGGTGTGCAGCGCACGCGAGTCGTGCAACAGCTCCTGTGCCTCGGCCTCGCAGGCGAACAGGCGCTGGCTGATGCCCAGCAGCCGCTCGCCAAGGTCGGTGAGCTGCACCGAGCGTTTGTTGCGGTGGAACAGCAATACGCCGAAGCGCTCCTCCAGTTTGCGCACCTGATCGGACACCGCAGGCTGGGTAAGAAACAGCCTTTCAGCGGCGCGGGTAAAGCTGCCGTGTACGGCCACCGCGTGGAAAGCCTTGAGTTGAGCGTGGGAAACCGACATGACGACCTCAGTAACAAGCTGGGCTTATGTGTGTAATACGATAAATCGATTTTATTTATTTTACAGCAACTGTTTCCATGGATTTCAGCCCGACGCTGGCACCACGAATGCCGCCAGGGCCATGGCGCTCACACGGCGCCACCTGACCCGATGACAGCCTCGTCATCGCTGTGCGTAACACAAGAACAAGACAGGCGTTTCTTCACATTCTGCCGGCACACTTGAGCAAGAGGTCAGACTTACATGAATCAATCCCTAGCCGCGTTCAAACGCTGGCGCATCCAGATTTTCGCCATCACCTGGCTGGCTTACGCCGCCTTCTACTTCACCCGCAAAGCCTTCTCGGTGGCCAAGCTGGGCATCGCCGAAGACCCAGGCTTCATGCTCGACAAGGCCGCCATGGCCAACCTGGACGCCATCTATCTGGCTGCCTATGCCGTGGGCCAATTCACCTGGGGCATGCTTGCCGACCGCTTCGGCCCGCGCGTGGTCGTGCTGGGCGGGTTGCTGATTTCTGCGGCGGCGGCAGTGGTGATGGGCAGTTACGCAACCTTCCCGATCTTCGCCACCTGCATGCTGGTACAGGGCCTGGCGCAATCCACCGGCTGGGCCGGCTTGTGCAAGAACATCGGCAGCTTCTTCCCGGCTTCGCAGCGCGGGCGGGTGCTGGGCCTGTGGAGTTCCTGCTATGCCTTCGGCGGCCTGGTGGCCTCGCCGTTCGCGGGCTGGTGGGCCTACACCCTGGTGGGCACCTGGCATGCGGCGTTCTTCTCCAGCGCGGTCGTGGTGGCGCTGGTGGCGGTGCTGTTCTTCTTCCTGCAGCGCAACAAACCCGAGGACGTCGGCCTGCCGGCGGTTGAGCCCGAGCCGCAAAGCATGGCCCCGGCCGACAACCTGTGCAGCGTGTGGGCACCCCTGCGGGAAATCTTGCGCAACCGCACGGTGCTGACCCTGGGCCTGGCGTATTTCCTGCTGAAGCCGGCGCGCTACGCCATCTTGCTGTGGGGCCCTGTGATCGTCTTCGAGCAGATGCCCTCGGTGGGCAAAGTGGGCGCGGCAATCATCCCGACTGCTTTCGAACTGGCCGGGCTGCTTGGCCCGATCATGATCGGCCTGGCCTCCGACAAACTGTTTGGCGCCCGGCGCATGCCGGCCTGCGTGATCAGCCTGGTGCTGCTGACCGTGACACTGGCGGCGTTCATGGCGGCCATGCACACCGGCAGCGTCCTGCTGGTGGTGGCGCTGCTGTTCGTCATGGGCCTGACCCTGTACGGGCCGGACTCGATGATCAGCGGCGCTGCAGCCATCGACTTCGGCACCGCCAAGGCCGGCGCCACCGCAGCAGGTTTCGTCAACGGCTGTGGCTCGGTGGGCGCGGTGCTGGGTGGGCTGCTGCCGGGTTACTTCGACGGCGTCACGGTGTTCATCGTGTTCGCGGGCTGTGCGCTGTTCTCGGCGCTGGTGCTGCTGCCGCACTGGAACAGCCGCCCGGCCAGCAGCGCGCAAGGCACCGACGTGGCACCGAACACCAGCATGGCAATCAAGCCACTGCGTACTTAAAGGAAAGCGAGCGAATGAGACCCTTCTGGCTGCAACAGGCCCTGGATTCGGCGCAGGAGGCGGTATGCCCGCCGCTGCAAGGCGATACCCGTTGCGATGTGTGCATTGTCGGCGGCGGCTACACCGGCCTGTGGACGGCACTGATGCTCAAGGAAGCGGTACCGGCCCTGGATGTGGTGCTGATCGAGGCCGACATCTGTGGTGCCGGTGCCAGCGGCCGCAATGGGGGGTGTGCGTTGTCCTGGTCGGCCAAGTACTTCACCCTCGAACGCCTGTTCGGGGCGGCGGAGGCGGTGCGGCTGGTGCGCGAGTCGGAGCGCAGCATCGCAGACATCGGTGTGTTCTGCGCGGCCAATGGCATCGACTGCGACTACCGCCTGGACGGCACGCTGTACACGGCCACCAACGCAGCGCAGGTCGGTGCCACCGACGCGGTGATCGCCGCGTTGGAGCACAAGGGCATCAACTCGTTCCGCCGCTTGCCGCTGGAGCAGGTGCAGCGCCTGGCCGGTTCGGCACGGCACCTGGAGGGCTGGTTCTCGCCGGCCGCCGCCACCGTGCAGCCTGGCAAACTGGTGCGCGGCCTGCGCCGGGTGGCCTTGCAGCGCGGCGTGCGCCTCTACGAAGGCACCGCCATGACCGGCCTGGAACACGGCGCCCCGGTGCAGGTACGCACGGCCCACGGCACGCTGCGCGCCGACCGTGTCGTGCTGGGCCTCAATGCCTGGATGGCGCGCGTCTTCCCGCAGTTCGAGCGCAGTGTGGCGATCGTTTCCAGCGACATGGTCATTACCGAACCGTGCCCCGAGCTGCTGCGCCAGATCGGCCTGGACAGCGGCATCAGCGTGCTCGACTCGCGTATTTTCGTGCACTACTACCACAACACCTCCGATGGCCGGCTGATGCTCGGCAAGGGCGGCAACACGTTTGCCTATGGCGGGCGCATGTTGCCGGTGTTCGACCAGCCGTCGCCGTATCGGCGGTTGCTGCGCGAAAGCCTTGGCGGCTTTTTCCCGGCCTTGGCCGAGGTGCCACTGGCGGCCAGTTGGAACGGGCCGTCGGATCGCTCGGTAACCGGCCTGCCGTTCTTTGGTCGGTTGGACGGGCAGGGCAACGTGTTCTACGGCTTTGGTTACTCCGGCAGCGGTGTTGGCCCGTGCCACATGGGCGGGCAGATTCTTTCGTCGCTGGCGCTGGGGCTGGACAACCCGTGGACCCGGTCGCCGCTGGTCAAAGGGCCGCTGGGGCTGTTCCCGCCCGAGCCGATCCGCTACCTGGGCTCGCTGATGGTGCGCAATGCCATCCGCCGCAAGGAGCAGGCCGAAGATCGTGGTGTGCGCCCGCGAAGGCTGGACGTGCGGTTGGCGCGGTTTGCCGCGGCGGCGGGCAAAGCCGATAAAGGCTGATGAGATTTCTTGTCGATCCCATGCTCGAGGGCGTATAAAATGCACCCACTTTTGGCCGGTCGCTTCCTGAACCGGCCGCTGAAACAAGAGAGTCGACATGGGCGCACAGTGGAAAGCCAAACATAGAGAAACAGCGGCCAATGCCAAAGGCAAGATCATGGGCAAGCTGTCCAAGGAAATCCAGATCGCGGCCAAGTCGGGTGCCGATCCCGACATGAACCCGCGCCTGCGCCTGGCCATCGTGCAAGCCAAGAAGGCTTCGATGACCCGCGAGACCCTGGATCGGGCAATCCGCAAGGGTGCAGGCCTGGACGGTGATGCCGTGCAATACCATGCGGTGAGCTATGAAGGTTTCGCACCGCACCAGGTACCGCTGATCGTCGAGTGCCTGACCGACAACATCAACCGCACCGTCGCGCAGATCCGCGTGCTGTTCCGCAAGGGCCAGCTGGGTGCCAGCGGTTCGGTAGCGTGGGACTTCAACCATGTCGGCCTGATCGAAGCCACGCCTGCGAGCGCTGACGCTGATCCGGAAATGGCCGCGATCGAAGCCGGTGCCCAGGACTTCGAGGACGGTGAAGAAGAGGGCTCGACCCTGTTCATCACCGACACCACCGACCTGGACGCGGTGCAGAAGGCCCTGCCAGAGCATGGTTTCACCGTGACTGCGGCAAAAATCGGCTACACCCCTAAAAACCCGGTAAGCGCGGCCAGCCTGAGTGCTGAAGCGTTGGCCGAGGTCGAAGCGTTCCTCGAGGCGATCGACGAGCACGATGACGTGCAGAACGTCTATGTTGGCCTGACCGAGTAATCGTCGGGGCCGCGTTGCGGCCTGTTCGCGGGCAAGCCCGCTCCCGCAGGTTCTTCACGATGCTGAACGATGTGAGAACCCTGTGGGAGCGGGCTTGCCCGCGAGAGGGCCCTTGAATTCCACCGCAGGGAGCCTGCATGAACCCCACCTTCGCCTCCCTCAGCCTCGCCCACCTGCGTACCCTCGACCACCTGTTGCAGCTTAAAAACCTCAGCCACGCGGCCGAGCGCCTGGGTGTCAGCCAATCGGCCCTGAGCCGCCAGTTGGCCCACCTGCGCGAAGCCTTCGATGATCCATTGCTGGTGCGCCAAGGGCGTGGTTACGTGCTTAGCGAACACGCCGAAGCCCTGGTCGAGCCTTTGCGCCAGGTGCTCGAAGAACTGCACGCGCTGCGCCAGCCCGCCATCTTCGACCCGGCGCGTTGCGAGCGGCGGTTCTGCCTGGCCGCTTCGGACTATGTGGCCGAGCACATGCTGCCACTGCTGGTGGCGGCGCTGGAGCGCGAAGCGCCAGGTGTGTCGCTGGAGTACCGCACCTGGCAGGCCGGCCAGTACGCCTTGCTGGCCAGCGGAGAAATCGACCTGGCGACCACCTTGTTTGACGAGTCGCCGCCCAACCTGCATGGGCGGCTGCTGGGTGAGGACCGCGCGGTATGCCTGATGCGCCAGGATCATCCGTTGGCCGCGCAGGCCGCGCTCAGCCAGGCCGACTACCTGGCGTACAAGCATGTGCGCATTTCGGGCGGTGGCGACAAGGACAGCTTCATCGACCGGCACTTGCGTGCACAGGGCCTGCAGCGGCGGGTCAGCCTGGAAGTGCCGTTCTTCTGCGCCACGGTACAAGTGATTGCCAACAGTCAGGCAGTGGCCACGGTCCCCGAGCATATTGCCCGGCAGTTGTGCCGTTTACATCACCTGGCCTGGCGGCCACTGGGCTTCATTGACCACAGCCAGCGCTATTGGGTGGTGTGGCACCAGCGCCTGCAGGCTTCGGCCGAGCACCGCTGGTTGCGCAACCGGGTGTTCGAGCTGTGGCGTCAGTCGCAGTTCGGGGTGCAGGGTGGGCATGCGGGTTTGCCATAGCAGCTATGCGTGAAGCGGGGGTTATTCGGCTGGGGATAGGTGCCTAGACTGGGGCATTGTGTTGATTGTGCGGCTTCTTCGCGGCTGTAGGCGCGGGTTTACCCGAGAAAGGGCCAGCACAGGCAATGGATAACCCCAGGAGAGCTAGCGTGACCCCCGAACAATTCCGCCAGTACGGCCACCAACTGATCGACCTGATTGCCGACTACCGCCAGACCGTGGGCGAACGCCCGGTCATGGCCCAGGTCGAACCTGGCTATCTCAAGGCCGCCTTGCCCGCAACTGCCCCTCAACAAGGCGAACCTTTCGCGGCCATTCTCGACGACGTCAATAACCTGGTCATGCCCGGCCTGTCCCATTGGCAGCACCCGGATTTCTATGGCTATTTCCCTTCCAATGGCACCCTGTCCTCGGTGCTGGGGGACTTCCTCAGTACCGGTCTGGGCGTGCTGGGACTGTCCTGGCAATCCAGCCCGGCCCTGAGCGAACTGGAAGAAACCACCCTCGACTGGCTGCGCCAGTTGCTTGGCCTGTCTGGCCAGTGGAGTGGGGTGATCCAGGACACTGCCTCGACCAGCACCCTGGTGGCGCTGATCAGTGCCCGTGAACGCGCCACTGACTACGCCTTGGTACGTGGTGGCCTGCAGGCCGAGCCCAAGCCTTTGATCGTGTATGTCAGCGCCCACGCCCACAGCTCGGTGGACAAGGCTGCACTGCTGGCAGGTTTTGGCCGCGACAATATCCGCCTGATCCCCACCGACGACCGCTACGCCCTTCGCCCAGAAGCACTGCAGGCGGCGATCGAACAGGACCTGGCTGCCGGCAACCAGCCCTGCGCCGTGGTTGCCACCACCGGCACCACGACGACCACTGCCCTCGACCCGCTGCGCGCGGTGGGCGAAATCGCCCAGGCCAATGGGCTGTGGTTGCACGTTGATTCGGCCATGGCCGGCTCGGCGATGATCCTGCCCGAGTGCCGCTGGATGTGGGACGGCATCGAGCTGGCCGATTCGGTGGTGGTCAACGCGCATAAATGGCTGGGTGTGGCCTTCGATTGCTCGATCTACTACGTGCGCGATCCGCAGCACCTGATTCGCGTGATGAGCACCAATCCCAGCTACCTGCAGTCGGCGGTGGATGGCGAGGTGAAGAACCTGCGCGACTGGGGCATTCCGCTGGGCCGTCGGTTCCGTGCGTTAAAGCTGTGGTTCATGTTGCGCAGCGAGGGTGTCGATGCATTGCAGGCGCGGCTGCGGCGTGACCTGGATAATGCCCAGTGGCTGGCGGGGCAGGTCGAGGCGGCGGCGGAGTGGGAAGTGCTGGCGCCAGTACAGCTGCAGACCTTGTGCATTCGCCATCGACCGGCGGGGCTTGAAGGGGAGGCGCTGGATGCGCATACCAAGGGTTGGGCCGAGCGGCTGAATGCATCCGGCGATGCTTATGTGACGCCGGCTACACTGGACGGACGGTGGATGGTGCGGGTTTCGATTGGTGCGCTGCCGACCGAGCGGGGGGATGTGCAGCGGCTGTGGGCACGTCTGCAGGCCGTGATCAAGGGCTGAAGCCTTCGCGGGCAAGCCCGCTCTCAAGGGATCGCATCAGGGCTGAAGCCTGTACGGTACCTGTGTGAGCGGGCTTGCCCGCGAAGGGGCTGCAAAGCAGCCCCTGCAATCTATCAGTGGCTCACCGCCTGAAAGCTACCTTTACGGCTGGCTTCATAGGCAGCCTTTTCCATCGGCTTGGCGTCTGGGTTGCCCAGGTCGTCCATCGCCAGGCGATGGGTTTCCGGGGCAATGTAGGCCGCCAGGGCGCACACGCCGGTGATGAAGAAGGCCAGCCCACCGACTACCAGCGGAATGTTGTCCGAGCCAGGTGGGGCAACCATTGCGAACAGCGCGGGCAGCATGGCGGTCAGCATGGTGCCGATGTTCTGCGCGATAGCCATGGCCGTAACGCGGTAGCGGGTGTGGAACAGCTCTGGGTAGAAGCTTGGGAACACCGCGTTGTAACCCTGGTAGACCATGCCCCACATGACGATCGAGGCGGCGAACGCCATCGGCACGTTCTGGATGCTGATCGCATACAGGTAGACGAAGGCCAGCAGGCCAGAGCCCAGGCAGCCAGCGATCATGGTCGGGCGACGGCCGATCTTGTCCGACAGGTTGCCCACGAACGGGATCACCAGCACCGCGACGATGTTGCCGACCACCGGAATCCACAGGTACACGCTCTTGTCGAAGCCGATGCCATACGCCGGCTGCACCGCGTAGGCCGCGCCGAAGATGGTGGCCACGACCGGGATCACGTTCATCAGGGCCATGAACATTACCAGCACCATGTGCTTCCAGCTGTGGCGGAAGGCTTCGCTGATGGGCGACTTGACAACCTTGTCCTGTTTCTCTTCTTTGACGAACGCTGGGGTTTCGTGCACTTCCTTACGGATGATGAAGCCGGCAATCAGCACGATGGCGCTCATCAGGAACGGAATGCGCCAGCCCCATTCGGTAAAGGCTTCGCTGGGCATGAAGTACGCCAGTGGCAGGAATACCGCCGCCGCCAGTACCTGGCCCGCTTGCACACCTTGCAGGGTGAAACTGGCGTAGTAGCCTCTTCGGCCAAACGGCGCGTGCTCCATGATCATCGAGCTGGCACCGGAAATTTCCCCGGCCACGGCAAAGCCCTGGATCAGGCGCAACACCACCAGCAAGGCCGGTGCGAGGTAGCCGATGTCGTGGTAGGTGGGTAGCAGGCCGACAGCCATGGTCGACAGACCCATCAGGAACATGCACAGCAGCAGTACGTTCTTGCGACCGCGGGTGTCACCCCAGTGGCCCAGTACGAAAGCGCCGATCGGGCGTGCCAGGTAGCCCACGCCATAGGTGGCCAACGAGGCAATGATGGCCATTTTCGGGTCGGTGTTAGGGAAGAAAATCTGCGGAAAAATCAGCGCAGCGGCCTGGGCGTAGATGAAGAAGTCGTAGTACTCGAGTGCCGAGCCTATCCATCCACTGGCGGTCGCTTTCTTTGCTTGCGAGCTGGAGTGAGCCATCGTTGTCTCCGTTGTTATTGTTGTTTGCGCAGGTTCCGCCAGAGGTTATGCCAAGGCAGGAGGCAACGGTCGGTGTGCCTGCGTCTGTGGTCCATGTTGACCACGGGCCCGCGGTCTAGCAATTCGCTAAAACGGGTTTTGTGCGATAATCGAACGCAAAACTAACCATTCCGTACAAAGAGATTGAAGCGACGACTTTACCTGCGAATAATCGATCGTGCCATAAACTGTAACAGGGGTTGTTTGCCCGAATGGCACCGTATTCTTCCAACAACAAGGAACTCCCGCCATGCAGCGTTCGATCGCTACCGTGTCCTTGAGCGGCACTCTGCCGGAAAAGCTCGAAGCCATCGCCGCCGCCGGTTTTGACGGCGTCGAGATCTTCGAGAACGATCTGCTCTATTACGCTGGCAGCCCGCGCCAGGTGCGCCAGATGTGCGCCGACCTGGGCATTGCCATCACCTTGTTCCAGCCTTTCCGCGACTTTGAAGGCTGCCGCCGTGACCGCCTGCAGAAAAACCTCGACCGCGCCGAACGCAAGTTCGACCTGATGCAGGAGCTGGGTACCGACCTGGTGCTGGTGTGCAGCAACGTCCAGGCCGATGCCCTGGGTGACGAGCAACTGTTGGTCGACGACCTGCGCCTGCTGGGCGAACATGCCGGCAAGCGTGGCCTGCGCATTGGTTACGAAGCGCTGGCCTGGGGCCGCCACGTCAACACTTACCAGCAAGTGTGGAACCTGGTGCGCCAGGCCGACCACCCGGCACTCGGGGTGATCCTCGACAGCTTCCACACCTTGTCGCTCAAAGGTGACCCCAGCGCGATCCGCGACATCCCCGGCGACAAGATTTTCTTCGTGCAAATGGCCGATGCGCCGATCCTGGCCATGGATGTGCTGGAGTGGAGCCGCCACTTTCGCTGCTTCCCGGGGCAGGGCGAAATGGACATGGCCGGTTTCCTCGCGCCGATCCTCGCCACGGGTTACCGTGGCCCGCTGTCGCTGGAAATCTTCAACGACGGCTTCCGCGCCGCACCGACCCGGCAGAATGCCGCCGACGGCTTGCGTTCGCTGCTGTACCTCGAAGAGCAGACCCGCTTGCGCCTGGAGCAGGAAAACACGCCGATCGAGCCTGGCGTACTGTTCTCCCCGCCGCCGGCCAGCGCTTATGACGGCGTGGAGTTTCTGGAGTTCGCGGTCGATGAAGCCGTCGGCGCGCGCCTGGGCAACTGGCTGAAGCGCCTGGGCTTTGCCGAAGCCGGCAAGCACCGCAGCAAAGAAGTGCAACTGCTGCGCCAGGGTGACATCAACATTGTGCTGAACGCCGAACCGTATTCCTTTGGCCACAACTTCTTCGAGGCCCATGGCCCGTCGCTGTGCGCCACTGCGCTGCGGGTCAAGGACCAGCAAGCGGCCCTGAAGCGGGCCACCGCCTTCCGTGGCCAGCCGTTCCGCGGCCTGGTCGGCCCCAATGAATGCGAAGTGCCGGCGGTGCGTGCGCCCGATGGCAGCCTGCTGTACCTGGTAGAGCAGGGCACTGCCGGCCACACCCTGTACGACACCGACTTCAGCCTGGACAACAACGCAACCGCGACCGGCGGCCTGCGCCGCATCGACCACATGGCCCTGGCCTTGCCGGCCGAGTCGCTGGACAGCTGGGTGCTGTTCTACAAGAGCTTGTTCGACTTCGCCGCCGACGACGAAGTGGTGCTGCCCGACCCGTATGGCCTGGTCAAGAGCCGCGCCCTGCGCAGCCAGTGCGGCACCTTGCGCCTGCCGCTGAACATCTCGGAAAACCGCAACACCGCCATCGCCCATGCGCTGTCAAGCTACCGTGGTTCGGGCGTGCATCACATCGCTTTCGATTGTGACGACATCTTCCGCGAAGTGGCGCGGGCCAAGCTGGCAGGGGTACCGCTGCTGGAAATCCCGCTGAACTACTACGACGACCTGGCGGCGCGTTTCGATTTCGACGACGAGTTCCTCAGCGAACTGGCGTACTACAACGTGCTGTACGACCGTGACGCTCAAGGTGGCGAGCTGTTCCACGTCTATACCGAGCCGTTCGAGGAGCGTTTCTTCTTCGAGATCATCCAGCGCAAGGCGGGGTACGCCGGTTACGGCGCTGCCAACGTTGCGGTGCGCCTGGCAGCCATGGCCAAGGCCCGAAGCGGAGCGGCGCGCAAGCCGGTGCTGTAGTCGCCTGCACCGGCCTGTCTTGTGGGAGCGGGGTGAACCCTGCTTCCACAGGATCTTTACGGCCCGATTCAGTGACGCTCAGCCACCATCAACAACGACTGCGGCACCGCGCTCTGCGGGTGCTGCGGTTCCTGCAGACTGACCAGTCTCAACCCCGCCATGTCCAGCGCATTCAGCCAGCTGGCCAGGGTGCGGAAATACCAAGGCATCGGTTGCCAATCCCCGGCGAACCCGGCAAAAGACTCCTCTCGCCAGCCATCCTGATAAGCCCCGCCGGCCACGCTCCACGGGTGCAGGGTCTGGATCACCAGCGCACCGCCTGGCACCAGCAAAGTACGCATGGCCGACAACAGTTCAATGATGTCCTGGTGCAACAGCGCGAAGTTGGCGCAGATCACGTCATAGTCCTTGCCAACATGCACCTTCGCCTCAGCCAGCTGCGCATAGCTGGCCAGGTGCACCTCACCCGCGCCCGCAGCCTGCGCTGCATCCACCAGGGAGCTGTCGCCGTCGACGCCCACGGCCTCGATACCCCGGCCGGCCAGCGCGCGCAGCAGCCAGCCCTCACCGCAGCCCAGGTCGAGCACCCGTTCGGGCTGGCGGCCGAGGATGGCCAGCAGGATGGCCTGGTCGGTGACCTGGCGACGGCTTTCGATGGCGCCGCTGCGTACGGCGTCGATCCAGACTTGAGCGTTATGGTGCCAACTGTCGAGCAAGGCGTCTTCAGGGTTGCGCATGATCGGCTCCATCAGCGGAAAAGGTGAAGGGCAAGCCCGGCAACGGCGCAGCCGATCAACACGTGTATCACCCCGCGCTTGTAGCGGAACAGCGCCACAGCCGCCGCGAGCGCTATCACCGCCGAGGACCAGTGGAACGCGCCATCGAACCCGGCCGGCCACAGCACGTGGTAGCCGAAGAACAGCGCAAGGTTGAGGATTACCCCCACCACCGCCGCAGTGATCCCGGTCAGTGGGGCGGTGAACTTCAGTTCGTTGTGGGTCGACTCCACCAGCGGGCCTCCGGCGAGGATGAACAGGAACGAGGGCAGGAAGGTGAACCAGGTCACCAGGCTCGCTGCCACTGCGCCCGCGAGGAACGCCTGGTGGGCGCCGAACATCGGCTGCAGGTAGCCGCCGACGAAACCGACAAAGGCCACCACCATGATCAGCGGCCCGGGCGTGGTCTCGCCCAGCGCCAGGCCATCGATCATCTGCGTGGGCGACAGCCAGCCATAGTGGCCGACAGCCCCTTGATAGACATAGGGCAGCACCGCATAGGCACCGCCGAAAGTCAGCAGCGCCGCCTTGGTGAAGAACCAGCCCATTTGCGTCAGTGTGCCGTGCCAGCCAAAGGTCGCCATCAGCAGGCCCATGGGCAGAAGCCAAAGCGCCGCAACCGTCAGCAGCAAGGTCACCAGGCGGCCCCAGCTGAAGCAGGCGTGCGCGGGTATCGGGGTATCGTCGTCGATCAGTGCCGGGCGCTGGCGGGCCCTGACTGCGCTGTGGCCACCACCGGGCGCGAACTGTGCCGGCAGCAGCCGGCCACCGACATAACCCAGCAGTGCGGCCGCCAGCACGATCAGCGGGAAGGGGACGTCAAGCGCGAAAATGGCCACGAACGAGGCCGCGGCAATGGCCCATAACCAGCCGTTCTTCAGCGCCCGCGTGCCAATGCGGTGGGCGGCATGCACGACGATGGCGGTCACGGCCGGCTTGATCCCTTCGAAAATCCCGGCGACCACCGGTACTTCGCTCCAGGTCAGGTACACCCACGACAGGCCGATCAGGATGAACAGCGACGGGAGCACGAACAGAGCGCCGGCCATCACCCCGCCCCAGGTGCGGTGCATCAGCCAGCCGATGTAGGTGGCCAGTTGCTGGGCCTCGGGCCCGGGCAGCAACATGCAGTAGTTGAGGGCATGCAGGAAACGCCGTTCACTGATCCAGCGGCGCCGCTCCACCAGCTCCTGGTGCATGATTGCAATCTGCCCGGCCGGGCCGCCGAAACTGACGAAACCCAGCTTCAGCCAGAACAGCAATGCCTGGCCCAGGCCGACAGAGGCGGGTGTTTGCCCGGCAGTTGCTTGCAGGTGTTCAGCCATGCGGTGTGCCCTTGCTTTCAGCCAGTCGCAGCGCGTTGGCGCTTGATTCGGTACATGTGCCCGTCAGCATGGCGCAGTAACATGTCGGCATCGTTGCCGTCTTCGGGAAAGCGGGCCACGCCAATACTGCAGGACGGTGCATCGATGCCGGCAAACTCGGCGTCGAGCGGTTCGGCCATGACCGCGAGAATGTGCTGTACGTGCGTGGCAATGGCCTCCGGCGACGGGCAATCGGGCAATAACACGGTGAATTCGTCACCGCCCATCCGCGCTACCGTGCCAGCCGCCCCTACGCAGCTTTCCAGGCGGCGGGCCAGTGTGCACAGGACCCGGTCACCCACGCTGTGGCCGTGGTTGTCGTTGATCTGCTTGAAGTCATTGATATCGAGGAACAGCAAGGCCAGCCTGCGGTTGTGACGCCGGGCCGCGGCCAGGGCAGTGTCCAGCCGTTCATTGAACATGGCGCGGTTGGCCAGCCGGGTCAGAGGGTCATGATGGGCGAGGAAGCGCAGTTCGTCTTCGGCCTTGCGCTGGGCGGTAACGTCCCGCGCCACGCCGATACGCGCTTGGGCCTCCTCGGACCAGCAGGCCGCCCACAAAATGTGCACCACGCTGCCGTCCTTGCGAAGGTAACGGTTGCAAAAGTCGTAGTGCGGCTGGCCGTTCATCACCCGCATGATCGAGGCGCGCGTGGCCGCGAGGTCGTCAGGGTGCATGTAGCGGGTAATCGGCGTGCCGATCAGTTCGCAGGCCTCGTAGCCCAGCAGTGTCTCGCAGGCATCACTGACGAACACGATCTGGTTGTCCCTGTCGACCACGAATACCGTGTCCAGCATCAGGTGGATCAGCCTGGGATACAACGCTTGCAGGTCTACGGGCATGGCTCAGGGTGTCCGCGGCAGGGTGACCGATCATAGCCTGAAGGAATACGTCGCAGCTACGTCAGCCTGCAGGGCCAGGGCGCGCCAAGGTATTCGGCGAGCTTGAGCCGGCATGTTGGTGGGATGTATCGACTGGTGATCAAGCCCCGGCGCCACGCGTTATACTCCGCGCCATTTTGCATGATGGCCGGAGTAAGGTATGCGCCAGGTTTTGCTCATCGTCGATGTTCAGTCCACCTTCAGCCCGCCCGAGTGGCTGGTCGATGGTTTGCGGCGGTTGTCAGCGAACATTCCCACCATAGCCTCGGTCGAGTTGCACGATGAACAGGTCACGCCGTTCGAGCGCCAGCTCGGTTGGCACCCGGCGGCCGAGGACGAGAGCCTGGTCGAGGCCGACCAGGTGTTCGTCAAGCATGGCTATGGGCAAAGTGCCGAAGCTATCGACTACATCCGGCAACTGGGTGTCGAGCGGGTGCTGGTGTGTGGGTTGCAGACCGAAACCTGCGTGCTGGCCGCCGGCTTTGCCCTGTTCGATGCAGGACTGATGCCCACGCTGGTGACAGACATGACAATAGGGTCATCGCTGGACCGCTCGGGCAAGCTGGGGACCGACCTGTGGAAGCACCACTTCCGCCAGGTCACCACCTCGGCCGAGGTGCTGGCTGAACTGGCCGGACGCGCGTAGTGCATGCGCTGGCGGGGACATCTTCGTTCAGGCAGAGGTGGCGCGCTCAGCTGGATCGGCTCCACGCGCCTGGTGCTGCTTGCGCCTGCGGGTAAACAGCAGACGTAACAGGGTGTTCCAGCAATAGCTCACCAGCACCCCTCCAGCGATTGCCAGGGCCACCTCGAACAGCGGGTGCCTGAAAACATGGTCCGCCACCGACTCGAACTGGAAATGCGTCAGGTAGATATACAAGGTTGACGAAGCGATCACCGCACCTGCCCGTGCAACCAGGGCGGGTACTGGCACCGAGCGGAACCAGACAAGCGCCAGTATCGCTGGGAGGGCGATGTCGACATAGCGTGTGAACGCTTGCCAGCCAACACCGGCAACCGCCATCAGGTCCAGCTCACCCACCACCAGCACGGCCACCGCACTGGCTACCCATTTGCGTGAGGTCGTGTCGGCATGGTGCACGGCCATGCCCAGCACCATCACCGCCAGGAAGTGCTGGGGTACCCGGTTGAGCAGGGCACTGGCGTCGAATACGAACTGGTTGAGGAACACATCCAGCGCTACCAGTGCACAGGCAGCGATGATCAGCCAGCGAAACGGATCGGCAACCAGCACCTGGCGCACGCGCTTGATCGACAGCACCAGGCCAATGATCACGATCATCTGCACCAACACTTCGATGTACCAATAGTTGAACAGGCTGACCTCGCTGGCGGGGAACCAGTTGGAAACCAGCAGCAGCGATTGCCAATGCAGCCGGTCGAATACCAGCTGGATCAATGCGGTATACAGCAGTGTTGGCACTACGATGGCTGCCAGTGACCTGAGCAGCGTGCGTGCATCGCCACGCGCTTCGATGGCCTTGAGCTGAAAGCGCGCCAGGGCGATGCCGGAGACCAGAAACAGCACCGAGGTTTCGCCGACGATCAGCCAGTGGTCGAACTCGCCCAGGTGGCCGACCACAATCAGGATGATCGCGAGCATGCGGATGAACACCGGCATCTCCATTACCCGCCACGTGCCTTTGGGTGGCGCACTCAGCTCGGCCAGTTGGCACACCGGCAGGGTTTCCCAACGTTCAGGCAGGTGGCCGATGAGTGCTTCGAGCACGCGCGAAGCCTGTACGAACGACAGCGAGTCGCCGCCCAGCTCGACAAAGCTCAACCTGGCGTCCAGGCGCGGCACCTGGAGGATGCGTGCCCAGGCTGTACTCAGCTTTTCGGCCAAGGGTGACAACGGTGGGCTGATACTGTCGTCAAATGCCGCAGGCAGCGCGCGTTTGTCCACCTTGCCGTTTGGGGTGAGCGGCAGGGCATCAAGGAACACGAACAGCGCCGGAACCATATAGTCAGGCAGCTGGCCGGCGAGGGCCTGGCGCAGTTCGTCAGCTCGGGTGGCCTGCTGTGCGACGCAATAGGCCACCAGCCGGGTCGATGCACCCTCGTGGTTGGCCAGGACCACGCATTGCCCTATGTGTGGGTGCCGGCTGATGGTGTTCTCGATTTCCGCCAGCTCGATGCGATGCCCACGGATTTTCACCTGGCTGTCAGCACGCCCCAGAAAACTGGCGCTGCCATCGGCCAGGTAGGTGCCCAGGTCGCCCGTGCGGTAACAGCGGTCGGCCGCGTCAGCGGTGAACGGGTTGGCGATGAATTTGGCTTCGGTCAGCCCCGGGTCGCCCCAGTAACCCCGTGACAGGTAGGGGCTGCGGATCAGGATTTCGCCTGTCTCGCCCTCGCTGACCAGCTGGTTGGCCGGGTTTATCACCAGCAATTGTGCATCGGCAATGCCTTTGCCCAAGGGCACCCGGGCATTGTCCATTTCAGGGTCGAGGGTATGGAAAGCCATGGCCTGTGGGGTTTCGGTGGTGCCGTAGAAGTTCACATTGACGGCATTCGGTGCGATGGCGCGGACCTGCTGGTACTGCGTCGGGCTGAGTGCATCGCCACCCCAGAACAGGTAGCGCAGGTGGTCGAGAACCTGGCCGTTCAGGTGTGCGCCAGTTTCGATCAGCTTGCCCAGCGGCGGGGTGAGGTGGATCACGCTCACACCGTGCTGGTGAAGCCAGCTGGCCAGCCGTGAGGGGTCGGTCAGGGTCGACTGCGCCGGGCAGGCAATGGTCGCGCCAAGCGACAGTGGCGTGAACACGTCGCGGTATACCGGGTCGTGGCCCAGGCCAGAAAGCAGCGAGAAGGTGTCGGCCTGGGTAAAGCCGTGCTGGCGCACATGCCAGTCGATGAAGTGCACCAGCGGTGCGTGGTGGGTAACGATGCCCTTGGGTTCACCGGTGCTGCCCGAGGTGAAGGTGATGTAGGCCGGCTGCTCAGGGCTGACAGCGGGCAGCGCGACAGGTTGGCGAGGGAAGGCCTGCAGCGCCTCCGCAGGGGCTTCAGGCACCGTGACGACCATGGGCTGGCCGACGTCGACGGTTGCCTCGGCACAGCGCAGTATCACCGCAGGCTTCAGGGTGTTGACGATTTGCTCGATACGCGCGGCAGGGTAAGCGGCGTCAGCCACGGTGAAGGCCAGGCTGGCACGCAGGCAGCCGAGCATGGCGTATACCAGGGCGGCGCTGCGGCGGGTGACGATGACCACACGATCGGTGCCGCTGGTGGCGTTTTTAACCAGAAACGCGGCAATGCCCGCGCTGATCTGCTCCAGTTGTGAGTAGTTGCAGGTTGTGTGCTGGCCAATGATGGCAATGGCCGCCGGGCAGCGGCTGGCCTGCTGGATGAAAGCGTGGTGAATGGGCTGTTCGGCACGGTACTCCAGGCACAGCGTCGGGTTCGGGCGCAGGTCCGGCATGATGATCGAGTACTCCGCAGGAACGTTGGGCTGGCTGGTAGCACAACGCTAGTGCAGGCTGGCTGATGGCGCCAATATTTGAAGGCTGCCTTGCGATAGCCGGGCAGGTCCAGCGCCGCAAGCGTGCCCCCATAAAACCCTGCTAACCCGACGGGTTAGCGGTTGTTCCATGGGAGCCGCCTTGCGCTGCGACATGGATTGTCACAGGCCTGGTTTTCAGGCCACATCCACAAGCACGATCTCGCTGTCCTCGATGGCGGTCACCCGCAGCACCGCTTCCTGCTCGATCGCCACGCCATCGCGCGCCTTGGCCCGCAACCCGTTGACTTCCACCAGCCCCTTGGCCGGCACCAGGTAACCCCGGCGTGCGGCATCGAAGCGGTACTCGGCGGTTTCACCCGCCCGCAGGGTGGCAGCCACCAGACGGGCATCGGTACGGATCTGCAGGCTGTCCTCGTCACCCGCACGGCCGCTGGCCAAGGTCACGAAGCCTTCGCCGCGCTCGCCTTTGGGGAACGGCCGGCTACCCCACTGCGGTGCTTCACCGGTGCGCTCCGGCACGATCCAGATCTGGAAAATTCGTGTATCGATGTCTTCCAGGTTGTACTCGCTGTGCACAATGCCGGTACCGGCGCTCATTACCTGAACATCACCGGCTTCGGTACGGCCCTTGTTGCCCAGGCTGTCCTGATGGCTGATCGCGCCTTCACGCACATAAGTGATGATTTCCATGTCGCGGTGCGGGTGCGGTGGGAAGCCGCTGCCGGCCGCGATCAGGTCGTCGTTCCAAACCCGCAGGTTACCCCAGTGCATGCGTGCCGGGTCGTAGTACTCGGCAAACGAGAAATGGTGGTGGGCATCGAGCCAGCCATGGTTGGCGTGGCCGAGGCTTTCGAAGGGTCGCAGTTGCAGCATGGTCGTGCTCCTTGAATCAGTGGAATGACGCCATGATGCGCTAAAGAAACATCGAAAATAAGCGTAAATATCGGCTTAAAACAATCTGTTTTCTAGATGTTTTTTCTGCGGTGTTTTATTCGCTTCATCGCCTAATCCACTGATCTGCAAGCATTCGCTGGCGATTTTTCGTCGATGCGGCGAACATGCCTGCTGTTTTGTTTTTCAACGGAGTGACCGTGGCCCACGAGCAACCCTTGGCCCCCGCCGACCTTACCCCTCCTGCCCAGTTGCCCTGGTTTCGCCGCCTGGCCGCCCGCTTGCTGGGGCGTGGCCTGACCCGCCTGCAAGCCCAGCACCGCGACTCGTGGTTCCTCGGCCACGCCACAGGCCAGCGCACTGGCCATGCCGATGGCGTGCGTGAAGGGTTCGAGCGTGGTCGGGTGGAGGGCTATGAAGCGGGGCGCCAGGTGCTGGTGATCCGCGATACGCGCCCCGACAGCGCCGCCGTGCCAGGCCAGGATGACAACTTGTTCGACGACTGGCGCCTGCCGTTGACGGCCGAGTTGAAGAAGCGCTTCAAGGCCGATGTCGCCCAGCGCCTGCCCGCCGAAGCCCAGCCCAGCGCCGCGCAATGGAAGCTGATCTTCAGTGACACCCCGTCTACCTGCGTGGTGGCAGGCGCCGGGGCAGGCAAGTCCACGTCGCTGGTGCTGCGTATCCTGCTGCTGCGTCATTACCTGGGTTACGAGCTGGATGCGATGACCGTGGTCACCTTCACCCGCGAGTCGCGCAAGGACTTCATCAAGCGCCTGCTGCAGGTGTTCGCCCTGTGGCAGATCAACCTGCAGCCTGCGCAGGCCCGCGAGCTGGTGCGCACGTTCCACTCGCGCATCCTGCCGCTGGTGCGCAGCCTGCCGGGCTTCGGCCAGGTGCGTGCATTTGAAACACTGGGCCACGAGATGCCTGCCGGGCGTGAGGCCGAGGCCGACAGCAACCCGTTCGACCTGCGCCTGAACGATGCCCAGCGCCAGCAGCTGAACCAGTGCTACAGCAGCTTGCTGGGCGAGAGCCCGCGTTTTGCCGAGCTGGTCGGCCAGTTGCGCAGCGAAGCGTTGCAACTGAAGCCGCTGGACCCGAACAACCCCGATGTGCAGAAGCGCGCACAGGTGACCCAATTGGCCGCCCAGCGCGACGAAGAACTGTGCGACGTGATCGAGGACCTGTGGTTCGCCGCTGGCGTCTGGCCGATCAAGGGCATCGAGCCCTGCCGCGAAACGGTCGACATCCGTGGCAGCCGCTTCCATGTGCATGGCCGCCTGGAAGGCCAGGGGCCTTTGGTGGTGCTGGGCTTCGACCCCGCACAAAGCGCGCAGTACCAGCGCCCCGGCGCCAAGCTGACCGTGCGTGCCGAGTGGGCGGTCAAGCGCACACTGTTGCAGGCGTTCTGCGACAGGCCGCTGATCTGGCTCGACAACTACGCCATGGCCAGGCGCCTGGCGGCATCGTTGGCGGGCGATGCCGTGGCCGGCCCTGGCTTCGAGTACAAGGTCAAGGGCGAACTGGCCCCGGCGCCGCTGCTGGATGCGTTCGTCAGTGCGGCCAATTTCATCGAAA
The DNA here is from genome assembly GCF_046230975.1 of Pseudomonas sp. KCJK9058. NCBI lineage: Bacteria > Pseudomonadati > Pseudomonadota > Gammaproteobacteria > Pseudomonadales > Pseudomonadaceae > Pseudomonas > Pseudomonas sp. KCJK9058. The sequence goes on along the minus strand of NZ_JBJJLR010000027.1, from coordinate 45,209 downwards.
ACCTTGGGTTGGAGGTGAACAAAGCGGTGGCGGCGATGAGCTTTCCGTCCGGCGATAGCGATGCACTGTTCTTCGAGGCCTTGGCGCTGTACTGGAAAGCCCTGGAAGCGCACCTGCTGGACCAGTCGCCGCCGGTGATGAGCTACAACCGCATGTTCGCCTTGTTTGGCGAGAACAACCCAGAAAACCTGCACTTGCTGCCCGATCCGTTGCTGCGGCCGCTGGCGCACCTGATGATCGACGAGTTCCAGGACGTGTCGCCACAGATCGTCAGCTGGTTGCGTGCCAGCCTCGCTGAAATACGGCGCCGCGGCCCGGCCATGCACACCGGGCGCCATGCCCAGCATTCGTCGTTGCTATGCGTGGGGGACGACTGGCAATCAATCTACGGTTGGCGTGGCAGCTCGCCCAAGTATTTCATGGAGTTCACCAAGGCGTTCCCGTCGCCGGCCAACACGCGGGTGATGCTGGTCGACAACTACCGATGCCAGCAACAGGTGATCGATGCGGCTGAGCACCTGGTCAAGGGCACCCCGGCGATTGCCGGCAAGAAAGCCCGCGCCAGTGGCCCGGCGGCTGAGTTGCCCGGCTCGCCGGTCAAGGTGTTCGACCGTGACGAGGCTGCGTTGGGCGAAACGCTTGTCGAGCATTACCAGCGGGGTGAGACGGTCATGATGCTGTACCGCAAGGGCAGTGACCGAGCGTTGATGAACGAGCACCTGCAAAGCGTGTTGCACGCCGACGCGGCGCTTCCGGCCGAGCAGCGCCGGCTGCGCCAGCTGACCTACCACAGTGCCAAGGGTTTACAGGCCGATGCGGTGTTCATGCTGGGTGACTGCCAGTACCTGACCAGCTCACCCTACAAGAACCAGGTATACCGTCAGGCCGGGCTGGGCAGGGCAGGTGATGCTCAACCGTTCGACTCGGCACAGAAGGAAGAAGTGCAGCGCTTGGCCTACGTGGCAGTGACCCGTGCAGTGCAGCACTGCTATTGGCACGTGGAGGCCGTCAGTGGTGACGCCGCAGCGGCCCCACGGGCGTCAAGCCAGGTGGACGGCAAGCAGGCCTTCTTCGAAGACCTGCGCGGGCAGTGAGTGGGGTTCAGCGGCCGATTGTTTGCGTCTGGCGGGTGAGGCTGATCAGCAGACCGGTTTCAACCTGCTGCTGCTCGGCAGTCAGCGCGTCCACGCCCTGGCGATACTGCTGCTCGTTGAGCACCACGCGCCGCAGCCTGCCCTCAGCATCCACCGGGCTTTCAGGCATGACCCTGGCCAAGGCTCGTTGCACAGAGCTGTCCAGGGATGTCACCGGGTCGGCGGTTTCATCCAGGCAGTAATAGAGGTAGTCAAGGCCTGGCCGCCAGAAGTCGGTGATCAGGCTGAACTGTGCCGCATGCTCTCGTTTCAAGTACTCGACCCAGCCCGGCTGCTGAGTCAACCATTGCTCCCGAGCGATGGCATCCCTGTCCAGGGAACGGACCGCAGCTTTCACCATTTCGATGATTGTGTCGTTGATTCTGGCCGTATTGCGGTACAGCATGCCTCGGCTCGGCTCAGGGTAGTCCAGCGCGCTGGCCAACGACTGGCGCAGAGCCAAACGTACCTCGACATCGTCCACCAGCCCCGTTTGAAGTTCGCTGTCTGGAAAGGCTGAGGGGTCGTCCAGCTCATCGTAGGGGGGGAGGTTTTCATCGAAGGCCCCGTCGAGCAGCGCCTGTTTGCGCAAGGACCTTCTCCAGCTGATGCGATCGGCCAGTTGATTGACCTGACTGCGTCGATACAACTTGCCATACAGGCTCAGTAGATCAGCGGGTCGACTACCGGCGACGGCTGCCGCTTCGTGGGCCAGCACTTCTATCTCCAAGGCACTGAACGCGTCGGCACCTGCGTCGCCACAGGTTGGCGGGAAGTCGCCGGCCACGGTGGCGAGGCGTTCACGCAGCGCGGTGTCGCGGGCCGCGTCGTCCAACAGCTTCCAGACGCGTGCCCTCAGGGCCTCGCCATCACGCTGCGCTTCTGCCGATTGGGCAAGACGTTCGAGTACGCCCAGCAGCGCTGAGTTTTCACCTTGGTCAAACAGGTCGCTCCACAGTTGCTCCTCGGCACTGCTCGCCTCGCCACGGAAAATGCCTTGCCACAGTGGCACGTCTTCTGCGTGCTCGAATACGTTGACGCCGCTACTGCCCAGGCGTGCTCGTGTCTGGGCTTCCAGGGTGTTGTAGTTGAACAGCCAGCGGCGCTCCGGCAAGTGCGCGGCGACATCGCGGGCAAACGGGGTACGCAGCACACCAGGCAAGTCTGGCAGGGTACGAATGCGGTTGGACGACAGGTTCAGGTAGCGCAGTTGGTACTGGGGCTGGCTCATCAGGACGGTCAGGCTGTCGGGCCACTGCTGCAGTTCGCAACGCTCAAGCTCCAGGTGGACAAGACGGGCCATGAAGCGCAGGTCGGGCGCCAGTTGCAGTGGGTTGCCTGACAGGTGCAGTACAGTGGGGTGGATCATGTCCTGGAACTGGGCGGCAAGGCTTTCGTCAAGTGTGATTTGATTGTGGCCCAGGCCGAGGGCATCCAGGGGCAAGCGCGTCAGGAAGCCTAAACTGTTGGTGTCGAGTTGCAGTCGGTTGCGGCTGAGCCAGAGTAGCCGCAGGCCGGGCATAGCCCCGATGGCCTGTTGGGCGGTGGGTGAAAGGGTGGTCAAGCCATTGTCTGTCAGGCCCAGCTCGCGTAGCCGTGGTGCCGACCTGAGCGCCTCGAACAATGTTTCGGCATCGATGTCCGGGTTACCGATAATTTCCAGGGTTTCCAGGTTAGGGAAGTTTGCCAGGAAGCTGCCCTCCAGACGCCGCATCTGTAACCCCTCGAGCCTGAGATTGCGGATATGCGGCATGCGTGCAGTGAAAGCGGGTAGCGCTTCGAGCTGCATACGGTCCAGTACCAGTGTTTTGGCGTGCGCGCCGCCTTCACGGCGGGAAGCACTCATCAATCGCTCGGTGCATTGCTGGCGATCAAAGCGCTCTTCAAGGGTGCGGGCGGTGCTTACCCAGCGGTTGAGATCTCGGTTGAGGGTACGCTGCTCGACCTCCAGCCGGTTGATGGCGCTACCCAGGTCACTTCCTCGAGCCAGTTCGGCTTGTAGCCCACTGATTTGCTCGCTGTTGAGTTCGGGGTAGAGCGCCCGGAGTCGACGTGCAGCCGGCAAGGCTCGTCCTTGCAGGCCACGGCCGCTCAGGGGATAGCCCAGCTGGCCGTTGGCCAACCGCAAAGGGGAGCGGAACCTGGGGTTGATGGGTTGCTGGCCGATCAGTGAGGCGCAGTGCTGGCGATCGTCCAGGGCAAGTTGCAGCAACCGGGCCGGGTCAGCCTGCGGGTGCGCGGCTTGCAGCGCCTGTTTGATGCGTAGACTGTCGTCGTTGGCCAGGCTAGGCCTGAACAGGCCGAGGAGGGCGCGGTCAAGCCGCGCTCGAGCTTGCAGAAGGCGTGCTTCCTCGGCAATGCGAAGCGGCACCCGGCCGTTGGTCAGGCGTTCCCGTTCGGCGTTGCTGATATTGCCAAGCAATGCTTCAAGCGCGCTGTCCGGCAGCCCAGGAAACTGCCGGGCGAGGGTTTGTGCGGTTGCTGGGGGTGTGGGACGGTGTCTTTGTTGCAGGCTCTCGAACAGCGCTTCGCGGTGCTGTTCCAGGTGTTGCGCGAGCTTGTTGTTCAGTGCGGACGATCGGTGCTCGGTTGGTGTGTCACCGAGCAAATGCCCAATGGCTTCTTCATCCATCTGATCCAGCACGGTCTGGCTCAATTGGCCATTGTCCAGGTCGGTACGGGTAATTTCGATTTCTGTCTGGCCCAGCGTGTGAGGGGGGCCGTAGCGCACAGATTCGCCCCAGGGTTCTGGCCCTTGGTAAACCTTGAGCGTGTTCCCCTTGGGCCACCCCGGCAGGCGCAGCAACTCAGGCAAGGCAAAGTTCTTGTACGCAGCCAGCGGCAGCCCATGGCGTACGCAGTTGATGATCTGTTGTGTCTGATTGTCCAGTTGCAACCGCTGCAGCGTGTCGATCAACAAAGCGGGTGGACGCAGGCCCGCTGCCTGGGTGCGGCGCAGCACGTCTGGATCGGTACCGGTACTGCGCATGGCATGGTCCAGTTCGCTGTCGTCCAGGCCGGCACTATGGCTGCCGAGGCGGCGCGCGAGCTGTTCGCGGTCCCATTCCAGAGGCTGTTCATGGGCCAGTTGCCAGCGGGCGTTACCCTGATGCAGCAAGCGTGGGGCATAGGCCTGCGCGTCATCGGGGTGGCGCACGCGCCATTGCTGATCAGTGCCCTGAAACACCTCGTACAGGGTCCCATCCAGCTTCAGGTAGGTCTTCCCATCGACGTGTACATGGCCGAGCAAATCGGGTTGAGCCCCCTCAGGAATAGCCGCCGTGATCGCATAGGGTTTCATGTCGGGGTGCCAGAGCACCTCCTTGTCCTCATGCCATACACTTTTCAGTGCATCGACAAAGCCAGACGCCTGGACGATCCTGGTGCCCACTGCAAAGCCGGCAATCACGCCCGCGTTGATGGCCAGCGATTCCAACTGCGCCAGTGCCTGCCGGGTATCACCTTCTTCCCAGGCCTCGAACCCGGTGAAAACAGAGCTCATCAGGTCGTAAGCAAAAACGCCTAGCATGACCGTGTTCAAACCCGGCACGAAGAACGCGGCGACATTCAGCACGTTCATCCCCAGGTCGAACCAGTATTTCAGACGCTCATTGCGGGCGTTGGCGTCGACTTCGGCGGTAGGCACAGCAATGGTTTTTGCGTCGGCCTTCATGCGCGCAAGGTGTGCGTTGTACAAGGACGTCCAAGGGTCGGTCCTGATGGGCGAGAGCGTGAAAGGGATCACTGGCATGATGCGGGGTTTGCGTATGCCCGCTTCATCCTCTTCGAACAGCGCGATTTCCAGCTTTACGGCGAGTTCTTTTTGCCTGTCCTTGTAGGCGAAATGCACCAAAGCGCGGCGAAACTCGCTTTGCAATAGCCGTTTGCGCAGGTGCTTGCCCGCTTCCTGACGAGAGGCGAACTCCCTGACCGGGTGCTCGCTGTCGCCAGGGACATACACAATGCAGGGGTTCTTGCGGTAAGGGTTGTCTGGCCCGATGAACAGTATTTCGTGGACGGGGGTATCGAACAGGTTGAAGTGCCAGCAATGCAACGCCTCGTTTTCATAGGTGGGGTGAGGCTTGCCGTCGCACAGTTGCCCAAGCGCATCGAGCCCGGCCTCGCTCAGCAGGCCTTTGAGCTTGGCGATCAATGCCTGGACCCTCAAGGCCTCACGGTTCGCTGCAATCGACAGGCGCTGGATTTCAGCGCGATTGGCGCCTTCATGGGTTGCAAGCAAATGGTCTTGATAGCGTTTGCCAAGGTCCAGTGCCCGACAATGTCTCACGAAGTCCGCCATCGTCAGGCCTGCCAGGGGCGTGTCGCTGCCAGCGGCGTCGGTGAGCCTGCTGTAGGGACCGACTTCGTCCAGCCCCTCGAAGTTGTGCAGGGCAGCCTCCAGCAAACTGCGTGTTTGCGGCTGGCCTACGGGGCGGGTGGCCAGCACGTCCGCTTCCACGTCCGGGACCAAAGGCGTTTCCACATCGGGAACGCCAACCCAGATGTTGGCCTCTGACTCAAAGGGCTGGAACACATACTGCGCCCTGTCTACGGGTACATTCAGCTTCAACCGCTCGGTCAACAGAGGGCCGCAGAACGCGATGATGTCCTTGAACTCGCCTAGCGCCTGCTTGACGTGCGCCAGCCGTTTGTTACGGGTTTGCAACGCCTTGTGCAACTGCTCACGCATTGGCTCATCGGCAGTGGCATACCACGAGTAAGGGGTGCCATCTTCATCGAGGTACTCCTTGTACAGGCTCTGCACCACTTTGCGCGTATGCGTGGGTTGGAGCGCCTTGCTCCATTTCGGTAACGATCGGGTTATCTGGCTTTGATGTAACGGTGTCGGGGTTGTCATGGTCACCATCTCTTTTGTGGGGGGAGACAGTCCACGCTGATCAAGGCGCCGGGGTGCGGTAGATAGTTGTTGGCAGCAGTCGGTCCTGCGTATGCGCGGGTCGGTGGGGGGCTGGCAGCGAGGGAGCATCTGCGAGAGGGTGAGGCAGGCCATGGTGCAGGCTTCAGCCAAGGAGAATCGCAATGCGTTCGCTGTGCAGTCCGAAAGACCACCTGCTAGACCTCGATGGCGTTGAAATAGCGGTTCGCACCTGGGGGGCAGAAGACGGTATTCCCATATTGGCCTTGCATGGCTGGCTGGATAACGCTGCCTCGTTCGAGCGCCTGGCACCGATGCTGGACGGCTGCTTCGTGGTGGCCCCCGACCTGATCGGCCATGGCCGTTCTGGGCATCGTCGCCACGACAGCGGCTATTACCTGTGGGAGCATGCCGAAGACATGCTGGCGGTGACCGACAGCCTGGGTCTGGCGCAATTTCATGTGCTGGCCCATGGGATGGGCACCGGTATAGCGTCGCTGCTGGCGGCCATGACCAGTGGCATTGCCAGCATGACCTTCCTCGACGGCATGGGGGCACCGTTCACGGTGGCCGAGGATGACCGCGTGCAGCACCTGGCGCGGGCCTACCGGCTCAAGCGCATGGTACAGCGTAGCCAGTTGCCGGGTTTTGCCGAGCCGGATGTTGGTCGCTTCGACGACCTGGACACCGCCCTGGCGCAACGCCGCGAGCGGCTGGACACCGAACTGTCGGAAGGTGCCGCTCGGCTGCTGGCGCTGCGCGACCTGCTACAGCTGGACGATGGCTATTGCTGGCGCCACGACCCGCGGCTGGTATTACCCGAACCCATGCCACTGACCGAGCGCGAAGCCTGCGACCTGCTCAGTCAGATCCGCTGCCCGTTGTACCTGCTGTTCGGCCGCCAGGGGGCCTTCACCGGCGAGGCCTTTACCCGGCGTCAGGCCGCCTTGCCCAGCCAGGCGAAAGTCTCCTGGCATCCAGGCGGGCACCACTTCCACCTGGATGCGCCGGACCGGGCGCTGGTCGACCAGTTGCTGCGTATCCTGACGCGCCATGAAGGGGGCGTTCTGCAACGCTTGGTGAACGAGTAGCTGATTCTGGTCACGCCGCGTGAACCTGGGCTATGGTGGCGAACGTATTCGCAAACACGCCACAGGGAGCCCGGCATGCGGCCTTTCACCATCAAGCACATCGACCACCTTGTGTTGCGGGTCAGCGACCTGCCGCGCAGTGTTGCCTTTTACACCGAACTGCTCGGCTGCACCGTCAGCCGCGTGCGCGAAGACTTGGGCATGGTGCACCTGGCCACGGGCACGGCGATGATCGACCTGGTAACCCTGGATGGCCCGCTGGGGCAGCCAGGCGGAGCTGCACCGGGCGTGGAAGGGCGCAACCTGCACCATTTCTGCCTGCGCATCGAGCCGTTTGACGAGGCCGCGTTGACGGCCTATCTGGAAACCGCCGGGGTAAAGGTGGAGCCTGCAGAGAAGCGTTATGGTGCCGAAGGCGAGGGGCTTTCGCTTTACTGCTACGACCCGGATGGTAATCAGGTCGAGTTGAAGGGGCCGGTAGTGCCTGGCGGGTGAAGCCGCCCCCGCCAAAATCGTCAGCCAACCCGATATCGCCCATCACCCGGTGCTGCCGTGTAGTCCAGGCCGCCTTCTTGTGCAGGGCCTGGCGGGTGGATATCCAGGCAATCCCGATTATGCTTCATTTACCTTGCTGCGATCCGAGGCGGCCCGCCTCGTTGTGCTTCGCGCAAACAAAGCAAGCTCAAGGGCCTGGGTGCGACGGTGAAGTGGTTGTGAGGTGCTCCGGCCTGCATGACAACATGACGGAGGCAACCCATGGCGGTTCTCGACAGCGCATCCACGGGCAGCAGCGCGCCCCAACGCGGCATCACCAGGGAGGAGCGCAAGGTCATCTTCGCCTCGTCCCTGGGCACGGTGTTCGAATGGTACGACTTCTACCTGTACGGCTCCCTGGCGGCAATCATCGCCAAGCACTTCTTTGCCGGGGTCAATGAAACCACTTCGTTCATCTTCGCCTTGCTGGCCTTTGCCGCCGGCTTTGCCGTCCGACCGTTCGGCGCCATCGTGTTCGGTCGCCTGGGCGACATGATCGGGCGCAAGCACACCTTCCTCATCACCATCGTCATCATGGGCCTGTCTACGGCATTGGTGGGCCTGCTACCCAGCTACAATGTGATCGGCGTGGCTGCGCCGATCATCCTGATCACCTTGCGTTTGCTGCAGGGCCTGGCCTTGGGTGGCGAATATGGCGGCGCGGCCACGTATGTGGCTGAACATGCACCCAAGGGCCGACGCGGCTTTTTCACCGCCTGGATCCAGACCACTGCCACGTTGGGGCTGTTTCTGTCTTTGCTGGTGATCATGGCATGCCGCACGGCCATGGGCACGGAAGTGTTCGAAGCCTGGGGCTGGAGGGTGCCGTTCCTGCTGTCCATCCTGTTGCTGGCGATTTCGGTGTACATCCGCATGCAGCTCAATGAGTCGCCGGTGTTCATGAAGATGAAAGCCGAAGGCAAGGCATCCAAGGCCCCGCTGACTGAGTCGTTTGCCCGCTGGGACAACCTCAAAGTGGTGATCATGTCGCTGTTGGGCGGTACCGCCGGGCAGGCCGTGGTGTGGTACACCGGGCAGTTCTATGCGTTGTTCTTCCTGTTGCAGATGCTCAAGATCGATCCGCAGACCGCCAACCTGCTGATTGCCGGCTCACTGCTGATCGGCACGCCGTTCTTCATCATTTTCGGTAGCCTGTCCGACCGGATTGGCCGCAAGAAAATCATCATGGCCGGCTGCATCATCGCCGCACTGACCTACTTCCCGATCTTCAAGGCGCTGACCGAGTACGGCAACCCGGATGTATTCGTTGCCCAGGAGCAGAACCCGGTGGTGGTGGTGGCCGACCCGGGCCAATGTGCATTCCAGTTCGACCCGGTGGGCAAGGCCAAATTCACCAGCTCCTGCGACATTGCCAAGAGCCTGCTGGCCAAGCGCGCCATCCCCTATACCAATGAAGCGGCGGAGCCCGGCAGCGTGGCACAGATCCGCATTGGCGAACGGGTATTGCCGAGCTTTGATGGCAGCAGCCTGGCGGCGGCCGACTTCAAGGTGCAAAGCGAAGCGTTTACCGCAACCCTGAGTGGTGCATTGAAAGAGGCGGGCTACCCGGAAAAGGCCGACCCGGCGAAGATCCACTACCCGATGGTGCTGTTGCTGCTGACCATTCTGGTGATCTACGTGACCATGGTCTACGGGCCGATTGCCGCTTGGCTGGTGGAGCTGTTCCCGGCGCGCATCCGCTACACCTCGATGTCGCTGCCTTACCACATCGGGAATGGCTGGTTCGGCGGCTTCCTGCCGACCGTGGCGTTTGCCATGGTGGCAGCGACCGGGGATATCTATTACGGCTTGTGGTACCCGATCGTGATTGCCGTGATGACGGCGGTGTTGGGGATCTTCTTCCTGCCGGAGACCAAGGATCGGGATATCACTCACACCTGAAGGTCGAGTTTGCCTGTGCCGGCCTCTTCGCGGGTGAACCCGCTCCTACAGGTACCGTGTAGGAGCGGGTTCACCCGCGAAGGGCTGCAAAGCAGCCCCAACAATCTCTGAACCCCTGCGCCCCCCGTAGGAGCGGGTTCACCCGCGAAGGGCTGCAACGCAGCCCCAACAATCTCTGCCCCCCTGCGGCCCCCGTAGGAGCGGGTTCACCCGCGAAGAGGCCGGCACAGGCGATCAATCAGTCGAAGTAGCCACGAAGCCCGAATGCATACCCAGTATCCACAGCGGTCGCCTCACCCCGCCTCCAGCGCTTCTTCAGCACGAACTCGAACGCTGGCTCGTACAACCCGTCGCGCACCAGTGCCCCCGCCAGCACCTCCACGTCGTACCAGCCATTGTCCAGTTCGATGATCGGCCGCCCTGGCACCTGGTAACGCGCCATCAGGTCACCCAGGGTCTTGGGCGTGAAGTGCTGCAGGATGCGCCAGGTGTACAGCATCAGCGCACCGTGCTCGACCCGCAGTACATAGCCATTGCGCCGGTGCTTCAGGCGGCTGCCGGCCTCGCGCAGGGCCGGGGTGTGGTTATCGAGGGTGAACAGGATGCGGTAGGGCAGGTTGTCGACACCGGCCAGCGGCAGCACGATGCCTTCGCGCACCGCCTGGTCGCCGCTGTCACCGTGGGTGAACGCACCGGCCAGGTCGTCGGGCAGTTGATGGTCTTGCTTGAAGCGTTCGAGCAACTGGATATCGCCAAGCAGAAAATAGTCGACCAGGTCGTTGAGCACTTCGCTGAATTCGTGGCGCATCTTTTTTCCTTGTGGGTGCGCATTGGGGTAAGGGCAACCGGCTAGTGCTTCTGGGCAATCTGGATCAAGTTGCCGCACGTGTCATCGAACACCGCCACGGTAACCGGCCCCATTGGGGTTGGTGGCCGGATGAACTGCACACCGGCTGCACAGAGCCGGGTGTATTCGGCCTGGATATCGCGCACGCCGAACGAGGTGGCGGGGATGCCATCCTGCTTGAGCGCGGCCTTGTACACCTTGGCCGCCGGGTGCGCGTCGGGTTCCAGCAGCAGTTCGACGCCATTGGGGTCGTTGGGCGAAGTCAGGGTCAACCAGCGGTGCCGGCCCATGGGGATGTCGTGTCTTGGCTCGAAACCGAGTACGTAGTGGTAGAAAGCCAGGGCCTTGGCCTGGTCGTCGACGAGGATGCTGGTGACCACGATCTTCATAAGCACACACCGTTTACCTGGGGCCGATGACTATCAGTAAAGACGTTCGGGCGTTTTTGACCAGTGGTTGCAGTGCCACGGGGGCCCGTTACAGGTGCAAGCGTGGTGCGGCGCCGGTTTGCGCAGGCCTGTGAGACGAGGTACTGGCAGACCCTACAAAAAACCTGTTCAAGGCATAGGTAAATCCTTCAGCGCTCAGCGCCCGCAGAGCGGCAGCCAAGGGTAAAGTGTGAGGCATGATCCCAGCCTGCCAAGACCCGCGTCAGAGAGGTACCCTGTGGCTGCCTATACCTTGCGACAACTGAAGTACTTCGTCACCACCGTGGAAGCGGGCAGTGTGGCCGAAGCGTCACGCCAGCTGTACATCGCCCAGCCGTCCATCTCCACGGCCATCAAGAGCCTGGAGGAAAGTTTCGGTGTGCAGCTGTTTATCCGCCACCACGCCCAGGGCGTGTCATTGACGCCCAGCGGCAAACGCTTCTACGCCAAGACCAAGTCGCTGCTGCAGATGGCCCATGAGTTCGAACAGAATGCCCTGGCCGACAACGATACCGTCGCCGGGCAAATCGACATTGGCTGTTTCGAAACCGTGGCGCCACTCTACCTGCCGCGCCTGATCGCCGGTTTTCGTCAGCGCTACCCGGGTGTGGACATTCGCCTGCGCGACGGTGAACAGCAGGACCTGATCCAGGGCCTGACCGCCGGAACATTCGACCTGGCATTTCTCTATGACCACGACCTGGATGGCACCATCGAGGCCGAGCCGCTGATGCCGCCGCAGAAGCCCTATGTGCTGCTACCCGAGAACCACCGCTTTGCCGGCCAGGCCCAGGTCTCGCTGCGCGACCTGTGCCCGGAGCCGATGATCCTGCTGGACGTGGCCCCTAGCCGCACCTACTTCGTCAGCTTGTTCAACGAGATGGGCCTGGCACCGAACATTGTCTTCAGTTCGCCGTCGATCGAGATGGTGCGCGGCATGGTCGGTCAGGGTTTCGGTTTTTCGTTGCTGGTAACCCGTCCGCACTCGGAATACACCTATGACGGCCAGCGCCTGGCAATGCTCGACATTGCCGAGCCGGTGGCGCTGTCGGGGCTGGCTGCGGCGTGGTTGAAGCGAGTCCAGCTGACCAAGCCGGCGCAGTTGTTCGTGGAGTTTTGCCGGGAAGAGCTGGCGAAGTTCCTGAACTGAGCACGCCATGCGACCCCGGCAGGAGGCGCATGGCGTGGCATTGCTCAGGGGCTGACCTGATAGCCGCGCCCCTGCAGGCAACCGCTGTAGGCACTGGCATGGGCCTGGGTTTTTGCCTCGTCCTGGCCGCGCCGGTCTTGGCGCCGGTCCTGACGCTGGCGCATGCCACCGACCGCGGCCCCGGCGGCGGCCACTTCGCCGGCACGGTTATGCCGGTATTGCTGCTTGGCATCGTCACCCACCCGGTCGTACAACGCGTCATGCTGGTTGCCGCGCACCTGCGCGCCTACAGCACCGGCGGCGGCACCCGCAGCTGCACCGCGAACCCGGCCACCGACATGGGGGTCGCTGGACGTCGCCGTGCCGTTTGCGGCATTGGTGGCGACGGTATTGCAATCGTTGATATCCAGTTGCATCTGCTGGCTGCTCTGGCCCTTGAGCGGCACCACCGACTGCGCCTGGGCGGCCGATGCTGCGCACAGCAGCATCAACAGGTAACTCCACGTGAACGTACGCATGGCACACCTCCACCGGGCAGAAAGCCCGCCTCACAGGATAGTTCGCCTTTGAGGTCGTGATGGAAGTTTTGCCCAGATGGTCTACACCGGATATCAGACGCCGTTCCGATTAGCCTCTTGGCCTGATCCAAGGCTACCTGCGGGCAAACCATGAGCCAGACGCAAGATCTGATCATCTGTGAGTATTGCGACACGGTGTACCACCGCGCACCGCTGCTCAAACATCAACGAGCCCTTTGCCCGCGCTGTGGCGGCGTGCTGTACCGGCACAGGTCACTGACCATCGAGCAGCGGCTGGCATTGAGTGTGACTGGCGGTGTCCTGCTGGTGTTCGCCAACTATTACCCGGTGATGACCATCGGCATGCAGGGGCTGACCCACTCGGCCACATTGTGGGACGCCGTGCAGATCCTCAGTCACGGCAGTATCACCTTCATCGCCCTGGTCATGGCGCTGTCGATCATTTTTGCGCCGCTGCTGCAAATTGCCCTGTTGTGCTGGGTGTTGAGTTTTGCCCTTGCCGGTCAGCGTGCCCCCGGCTTTGCCCTGTGCATGCGTGGCCTGGAAAGCCTGCGGCCCTGGAGCATGCTGGAGGTGTGTCTGCTGGGGGCGATGGTGGCGGTGATCAAGCTGGCGGGGCTGCTCGATGTGATCCCCGGTATCGGCCTGCTGGCCCTGGCCGCACTGAGCATGTTGATCATCCACATTGCCGGCAAGGACATCCGCGATTTGTGGGAACAGGTATGACTGTCCCAGCCATGGCGCACGACCTTGGCTTGTGTCTGTGCCATGGCTGTGGCCAGGCATGCGACACGCGCAGTGGCGCGCACACCTGCAACCGTTGCGGCGCCGTCATTCACCGGCGCAAGGCCAATGCCATCAGCCGTGGCTGGGCGTTTCTGCTGGCCGCACTGATTTTCTACATCCCCGCCAACCTGCTGCCGGTGATGCACACCGAAATGCTCGGCAGTGGTACAGAAAGCACCATTGGCGGTGGCGTGCTGGAGTTCTGGGAAGCCGGGGCCTGGGACATCGCGCTGATCATTTTCATTGCCAGCGTGGGTGTGCCCGCCATCAAGTTCTTTTCCCTTGGCCTGCTGCTGTTCACTGCCCAGCGTGGTTCTTCCTGGGCCTGCCGGCAGCGTTCGCAGTTGTACCGCTTCGTCGAGCTGATCGGCTATTGGTCCATGCTCGATGTGATGGTAGTGGCGTTGGTGGCTGCGCTGGTGCAACTGCGCGGGCTGGGCACCATCGAGCCGCGTGTGGGCATTCTGTTTTTTGGCATGGTGGTAGTGCTGACCATGTTCTCTGCGATGAGCTTTGATCCACGCTTGATCTGGGATAGCCATGCCAACGAGGGGAGGCCGCATTGATGGGGCAACAGACTGACAAGCGCGAGGGCCCTGGGCAGGTTGAAGTGCGCACCCGACGTTGGAGTGTGTCGCTGGTATGGATCGTGCCGATCCTGGCGATCCTGATCGGCGCTTCGCTGGTGGTGCGCAACTGGATGCAGCAAGGGCCGGTGATCACCATTTCTTTCCACAGCGGCGAGGGATTGGTGGCGCACAAGACCCAGGTAAAATACCGCAGCGTGGTGATCGGCGAAGTGACCACGGTGGACTTGGCCGACGACAATAAGAGCGTGGTGGCCAAGGTTCAGCTCTCCAACGATGCCCGTTCGTTTGCCACCCAGGGGGCGCGCTTCTGGGTGGTGCGACCGCGCATCGGCGTGGGCGGGGTTTCCGGGGTGGACACGCTGCTTTCGGGCAGTTTCATCGGGGCCGATTCCGGCGAGTCGAAGGTGCCGGAAAAGTCCTTTGTCGGCCTGGAGCTGCCACCGCCGATCACCTATGACGAAAAGGGCAAGCGTTTCGTTCTTGTCGCCAGCGACCTGGGCTCGCTGGATATCGGTTCTTCGATCTACTACCGCAAGATCCCGGTGGGCGAAGTGGTGTCCTTTGCGCTCCAGAGTGATGGCAAGGGGGTAGAGATTGGCGTGTTCGTGCAGGCGCCCTACGACACATTCGTCACTGATGACACGCGCTTCTGGAATGCCAGTGGCATCGACATGCAGATCGGTGCCAATGGCCTGAAGGTCGATACCGAATCGCTGTCGTCGATTCTGGTGGGCGGGCTGGCCTTCGGCTCGCCCGATTTCGCCGCGCAAGCCGAGCCTGCTGCCGATCAGGCCCACTTCCAGCTATTCGCCGACCGCGACATGGCGCTGTCGCCTCCGCACGGCCAGGCGCAGTACCTGCAGTTGCGCTTCGACCAGGCCATGCGGGGCCTGTCGGTGGGGGCGCCAGTGGAGTTCAAGGGTGTGGAATTTGGCCGGGTCACCTCGATCCAGCTCGATTACGATGCTACGCGGCAAACCTTCCCGGTAGTGGTCGATGCGGTGATCTACCCCCAGCGGCTAGGGCCGGTGCACCGCAAGATGCTGTCGGTGTTCAAGCACACCGAGGGCGATTTTGAAGGTGCGCGGAAACTGATTGGCACGTTTGTCGAACATGGGCTGCGGGCCCAGGCGCGTAGTGGCAACCTGATCACCGGGCAGATGTTCATTTCGCTGGACTTCTACCCGGATGCCCCCAAGGTGACCTTCGACATGGCTGCCAACCCCATCATGATCCCGACGCTGCCCGGCAGCCTTGAGCAGTTGCAGGAACAGCTGCAGCGGGTGATGGAGCGCATTGCCAAGCTGCCGCTGGAAAGCATCGCCGGTAACCTGGACGGTAGCTTGCGTGAGCTGCGCGCCAGCCTCAGGCAGTTCAATGGCCAGACGCTGCCGGAGGTGAAGGTGGCGCTGGACGAGGTGCACAAGACCCTGCGCACGGCCAACTCGGCCATTTCCGAAGATTCGCCGCAGCGCGAGCGAATGGGCGAAACACTGGACGAGCTGGAGCGCATGTCGCGGTCGCTACGTGACCTTGCCGACTACCTGGGCCGCCACCCCGAGTCGCTCATTCGTGGCCGGCCGAAAGCGGCCGGGCCCGCAGACCTTGAACCCTGAGGAGACAGCCGATGCAACGACTGCGCAATGTATGTGTGGCCAGCCTGCTGGTGTGGCTCGGGGGCTGCAGCAGTACGCCGAACAACTACCACACGTTGGTACCGAGCGAACCGGTACGTGACAGCGGCCAGCGCATCCAGGTGGTCAGGGTGGCTGTGCCGCCCCAGGTCGACCGCCCACAGTTGGTGGTGCGGCAAGGGCAGAGCGGCCTGGCCATCCTGGAGACGGAGTGGTGGGGCGCCAACCTGGTGGATGAATTCCGCAGCGCCCTGCAGGACCTGTTGGGCGGCCCGGCGGGCGGTGGCAAGGCGTCGCTGCGGGTGGATGTGCAGCGCTTCGACACGGTACCAGGGCGCTATGCCTCGCTGGAGGCGGTGTGGCGCCTGAAGCAGCAAGGGCAGGCCGAGCTGACCTGCCGAACGTCCGTGCAGACTGCCGCGGACAACAGCATCACCAGCCTGGTGAATGCACACCAGGCCAACCTGCGCAAGTTGGCCGAGGCGGTGCGGGGGAGTGCCCTGCAGGGTAGCTGCCGGGCATGAACCGGCCTTATTACTGCCGGGTGCTGGCTGTTTCCTGTGCCCCGTCGGCCTTGTCCTGCGGCAGCTGATCGAACTCGCGCAAGCCATCCTTGCGGTACGGATCGCCGATCCAGCGTGGTGCTGCCACGAACTGTGGGCTCACCAGGCTCTTGGCCGGTTCATAGCGGTCGTAGCTCAATCCGGCCAGGTCTGACAGGGTATGGATCAGATGCGAACTGCTGTAGGGGCGGTTGGCCATTGCCTGCAAGTCACGCGGGTGTTCGGCCTGCCAGCTAGGCGAGGTCCACAGCAGGAACGGGATGGTGTACATCGGCCGGGTCGGTGCGCCTTCATTGCGCCCCAGGCGGTCGTGGTCACCGGAGCTGTACACGTCTTCACCATGATCGGACAGGTACATCAGGAACCCGTTGGGGTTGCCTGCCGCATAACGCTTGATCAAGGTCGACACCACATAGTCGTTGTAGCGCACCGCGTTGTCATAGAAGTTGTAGGTTTCTACCTGGTCCGCCGTCAGCTTGGCTGGCACACCTTGCTTGTCGTTGAAGTGCGCATAGTCGTCCGGGTAGCGGTAGCGGTAGTCCATGTGCGTGCCCAGCAGGTGCACGATGATGAACTTGTTGGGCGCAGGGTCTTGCAGGGCTTTTTCGAACGGTGCCAGCACCACGTCATCGTATTGGCTGGCATTCTGGTTGCGCTGGTTGTTCAGGTACACCGGCGCGTCTGTTTGCTGCGAGAAGGTGGTGAGCATGGTGTTGCGCTTGGTCAAGGTCTGCTGGTTGGTGATCCAGAAGGTCTTGTAGCCTGCCTGTTTCAGCAGGTTGATCAGCGACGGGTCGCTGAGGAAGCGGTCCGGGTTCTGCTCGTCGCCGAACGTGAGAATCTGCTGCATCACTTCGATGGTGTACGGGCGCGGCGATACCACGTCGCGGAACACGGTCAGGCCCTTGTCGCTGGCGGCCAGCGCGTCGAGGTTGGGCGTGGTATCGCGGTTATAGCCATACAGGTGCATGTGCTCGCGGGTGGTCGACTCGCCGAGCACCAATACCAGGGTGCGTGGCGCTGTACCACTGCTGTCTCGCAGGTTTTGCAGCGGTGGCAGTGCGGCATTCTGGGCCAGCAGTTTCTGCATGTTGTCCAGTTGCTGGCGGTACTGTCGGTAGCCGACCAGCAACTGCCAAGGGACGGCCGGCTCCATTCGCTGCTGCACTTTTTCGAGCGCATCGGCGAAGTTGCGCTCCTGGGTGACCATCTGCTTGTAGAACGGCATGACCAGATTGGCCACCAGCAATAGCAAGACCACCGGCAGGCGGCTGCGCAGCGGCAGGCTGACCGGGCGCACGCGCCGCCACAGCATTACCGCGACCAGCGTGTACAGCACCAGTGCCAGGCCCAGCCCCACGCTGAAGTATTGGCTGAAGTACTCACCAGCCTCGGCGGTGTTGGACTCGAACATCACAAAGATGACGCTTTGTGAAAATTCCTGGCGATAGATGCCGAAGTAGCTCAGGCCCACCAGCGATGCAGCCCACAGCACCAGACCAATGATTGCCGCGGTGGCGCGGGTGAAGCGCGGCAGCAGCAGGACGGGCGCCAGCCATAGGCTGCTGAGGAATAACGCATCGCGAAAACCGGCGAAGCCGGTCGTCCCGCTGAACAGCAGCAGCGCCTGGGTTACACCGGAAAAATACCAGAAGAACAGCAAGAGCCAGCCGAGGCCGGCCCAGTCCACGCGCTTGTGCGCGGCGGGGGATGTAGTGTTTGACACGTATGCCTCGTCGTACCTTGGCGGCCAGCGGTTGTGCGCGTGACCGGAAAGGGCGTGACGCTAATCTGCGGACTGTGAAAAATACGTCAACGCGTTGAATCCTGTGACCTGCGTGGCCGTAGCAGGCATAAGCTGGGCTGTTCACTGCGCTTTCCCAGGCTGCCGGGGTATGATGGCGGCAGCGAAACGTCCTGAAAGGCCCCGTAGACTATGAACCGTCGTAAGAAGATCAAGCAGCTATTGCAGGCGCATGCCAAAAAAGCCAGTGCCAAACTGGCGCCACGCAAGCCCAAGTACATCTGCAAGGCGGACCGCTTGAAGATGGAGGCAGAGGCGGCGGGGGAGGCTCCGCAGCTGGCCGACTGACACTGCCCCTAAAACCGATCGCTTGGGCTTCAACGGCGGTAGTAATGATGCGCGTCATGATGACGCTGGCGCATGGCGCGCTCATGGCGGCGCTCCCAATCACGGCGCCGTTCCCAGTCGCGCCGCCGCTCCCAGTCCCGGCGGGCTTGTTCACGCCGCCACTGTTCGCGGCGCCAGTCGCTTCGGTGGTCGTGCCAGCGATCGTCATCATGCGCCAGGAGGGTGGCTGGCTGTTCAACGGCCACGCTGGCCACGCTCGACCAAGGGTTGCCGGCTGGCTTTAACGGTGACTGGACAGCCGGTGAAACCGGTTCGGCGGCTTTCATTTGCGTTGCCGATGCCGTGCCTACCGCCGCGAGCGAGAACAGGCCGAGCAGCACCAGCCTTGCGACATGTATTTTCATGAGCGTAGCCAACCTCTGATAACGAATGAGCCATCTGGCCAGCAGGTGTGGGGCGAACCCTGTCTCGCGTTCCGCTACCTTTCTGTGCCTCACACATAGACAGGGAATCAGGAAAAAGTTCGCTGCAGCAACAACTTGAAGAACTTTGCCGGGGTGGTTGGCGCTGTGCAGTAGCCGCCGTGAGTGCCCCACTGGACAGTCATAGGCCTGCAAACACCTCACGCAAATGCCGCCGGTAACTGTCGAACGCAGCAATCGCCCCTTTCACCACCTCTGCTTCTTCCTGCTCCCCCAGCACCAGGCTGTCCAGCCTGGCAACAAATGCGCGCCAATGCAGCGCTCGGCCATCCGGGTGGGGGGCCAGGTGGCGGGCGCCCTTGTCACCCTCCAGCCCAAGACGTTGCGTGTGCTTGTAGAGAAACGCCGCCCCCAGGTTGGAGCCTTCACTGCAATACAGCCATCCCAAGGCCTGGGCCGAGCTGACACAGACCGGTTGGGTGGACGTTGGCAGCGACAGGCCCAGGTCGCGCAGGTCGGCCTCGACTGCCGCAAAACGTGACAGCGCCGCCAGCCCCGGCAGTTGCTGGTTGAGCTGTTCATCCTGATACAACGCCAGCAGGCTGCCATGAAAGCGGTGCTGCACCTGCAGGAAGCGACCATAACGCTCGCGGTTCTCGAAGGGCCGCGCTGCCATTACCAGTTGATCGACGCTGTCATGATCCCTGCTGCTGGCCGCTTTCAGGCGTTTGCAGCGGCTGGGTTCGGTGAAGGGGGAAGTTACAGCGGTCATCGGCGTATCCGTGGCAATAGAGCAAGGTCCCCATGATGCTTGCCATCCTTGGCAAGCATCAAGCGTCACACGCCCGACCTGACCGAGTTCGCAATGATGGAGCGCAAGGTCGAGGCTCATTTATCATGGCGGCTGCCTTTACCATTGCCAAGGATACTTGCCATGAGCGCCCTTCAGTTCCGCACCCCCGTTCCCGCCGATGCCGAGCGTTGCTACGCCATCGAAATTGGCGCCTATGAAGGGGATGAGGCGGCCACGCTGGAGAAAATCCGCACGCGTATCACGCAGTACCCCCAAGGCTTCCTGGTGCTGGAAAGCGACGGCGAGATTGTTGGTTTCATCAACAGTGGCTGCGCCCACGAGGTCGTGATGTCCGACGAGGCCTTCAAAGAGCTGGTCGGCCATGACCCGGCGGCCGCGAACGTGGTGATCATGTCGGTGGTTGTAGACCCGGCCCACCAGGGCAAAGGCTACGCCAAACTGTTGATGAACGAATTCATCGGGCGCATGCACGCGGCGGGCAAGCAGACCATTCACCTGATGTGCAAGGAGCAGCATGTGGCCCTGTACCAGAAGCTGGGCTACCAATACGTGAAACCGTCGCCGTCGGACCACGGCGGCATGGCCTGGCATGAGATGGTCATGGACCTTTGAGTGGACATGACATCGCAGTGCGCGCTACCCGCAGCTTGCCTAGGTGACAGCGCAGCCCAAAGGGCTGCGCATGCCCTTCATTCAACCCGGCGATGCCGAGCTGATGCCTGGCCTCAAGTGCCACTGACCAGCTGATGGGCCAGCTGGTTGTGGCGTTCCAGTACGCGCGGCAGGTCTACGGTGGCCAGCTGACCGTCTTTCACCACGACGCGGCCGTTGATCACGCTGGTATGCACCTGGGTCGGGGTGCAGAACACCAGTGCCGCCAATGGGTCGTGGTGGCCGCCGGCATACGCCACATGGCCCAGGTCGAAGGCGACGAAATCGGCGACCATGCCCGGGGCCAGGGCACCGATATCATTGCGGTTGAGCACTTTCGCGCCACCCAGGGTGGCAATCTCCAGTGCTTCGCGTGCGGTCATCGCGTCAGGGCCGAAGCCCACCCGTTGCAGCAGCAGGGCCTGACGCACTTCACCGATCATGCTGGCGCCGTCGTTGGAGGCAGAGCCATCGACGCCCAGGCCCACCGGTACGCCGTGGTCGCGCATCTTGCGTACCGGGGCGATGCCCGAGGCCAGCCGCATGTTCGAGCATGGGCAGTGGGCGACGCCGGTGCCGGTGCGGGCGAACAGCTCAATGCCGTGCTGGTCGAGCTGCACGCAGTGGGCATGCCATACATCATGGCCGACCCAGCCAAGGTCTTCGGCGTACTCGGCAGGGGTCATGCCGAACTTCTCGCGGCTGTAGGCGATGTCGTTGACGTTCTCGGCCAGGTGGGTGTGCAGCGACACCCCATACTGGCGCGCCAGCACGGCAGCTTCGCGCATCAGGTCGCGGCTGACCGAGAACGGCGAGCATGGCGCGACCACGATACGGCGCATCGAGCCGTGGCTGGCATCGTGGTAGTCCTCGATCAGGCGTTGCGATTCCTTAAGGATGTCGGCTTCCTTTTCCACCACCGCGTCAGGTGGCAGGCCGCCTTGGCTCTGGCCCACGCTCATGCTGCCGCGCGCGGCGTGGAAGCGCATGCCGATCTCGGCCGCCGCATGGATGCTGTCGTCGAGCTTGCAGCCGTTGGGGTAGATATACAGGTGGTCGCTGGAGGTGGTGCAGCCGGAGAGAATCAGCTCAGCCATGGCGGTCTGGGTCGACACCGCGATCATCTCGGGGGTCAGGCGCGCCCAGATCGGGTACAGGTTGGTCAACCAGTTGAACAGCTCGCCGTCCTGAGCTGCCGGTACCACGCGGGTGAGGCTCTGGTACATGTGGTGGTGGGTGTTGACCAGGCCTGGGATGACCACCTTGCCGGCCATGTCCAGAACCACGTCGGCGTGTTGCGGCAGGGTTTCGCTGGGGCCGACTTGCTTGATCAGGTTGCCTTCGATGAACAGGCCGCCGTTCTTGATTTCGCGGCGTTCGCCGTCCATGGTGACCAGCAGTGCGGCGTTTTTGACGAGGAGCGTTTTTGCAGGGTTTGTAGATGACATGGTGCAAGCCTGCGCAATACGCATCGGCGATTACCGATGTCATAGGCGCTCGGTATTGTAAGCAAGCTTTTTACTGATTGTATACAGCTCGAAGTGCCCGTGCCGGCCTCTTGGCGGCTTGAGCCGCGAAGAGGCCGGCACGGGTTGCAGCCATGAAAGATCACACCGCCTCGCGGCTGCTCACACCCTCCAGCAACCGGGTAATCCCCAGCGGGTTAGCGTTTTTCAACGCATCCGGCAGCAGTGCGTCCGGGTAGTTCTGGAAGCACACCGGGCGCAGGAAGCGGTCGATGGCCAAGGTGCCGACCGAAGTGCCGCGGGCGTCGGAGGTGGCCGGGTAGGGGCCGCCATGCACCATGGCATCGGAAACCTCCACACCGGTCGGGTAGCCATTGAGCAGCAAGCGCCCGGCCTTGCGTTCCAGCAACGGCACCAGTGAGGCAAAGGCGCGCAAGTCGTCAGGTTCGGCAATCAGGGTGGCGGTCAGCTGACCTTGCAGGTGACGCAATGCTTCGGCCAGTTGCTGGGCATCGGCCACTTCAACCACCACGGTGCAAGGGCCGAACACTTCTTCCTGCAACAGCGGGTCGCCATTGAGCAGCAGGCTCACGTCGGCCTTGAACAACTGCGGCTGAGCCTGGTTACCCGTTTGCGGTTGACCGGCCAGATGCTGGATACCCGGGTGCGTCAGCAAGTGCTGCACAGCGTTCTGGTAGCCGCGCAGGGTGCCCGCGTTGAGCATGGTCTGCGGGCCTTGGTCGGCCATGCGTGCCACCAGCGTTTGCAGGAAATGCTCGAAGTGTGGCGACCGGATACCCACCACCAGGCCCGGGTTGGTGCAGAACTGCCCGCAGCCCAGCACCACCGAGGCGGCCAGCTCGGTCGCCACCTGCTCACCGCGAGCCTGCAGAGCCTGCGGCAGCACGATCACCGGGTTGATACTGCTCATTTCCGCGAACACAGGGATCGGCTGCGGGCGCGCTGCGGCCATGTCGCACAGGGCGCGGCCACCGCGCAGCGAGCCGGTAAAGCCGACTGCCTGGATGGCTGGGTGCTTGACCAGCGCTTCGCCCACACCGGCACCGTAGATCATGTTGAAAACGCCTGCCGGCATACCGCTGCCGGTCACTGCTCGGTCGATGGCCGCGGCCACATGGGCCGCAGTGAGCATGTGCCCGCTGTGTGCCTTGAACACCACCGGGCAGCCGGCGGCCAGCGCCGAAGCGGTGTCACCGCCAGCGGTGGAGAAGGCCAGAGGGAAGTTGCTGGCGCCGAACACGGCCACCGGGCCCACGCCGATGCGGTACTGGCGCAGGTCCGGGCGCGGCAGCGGGGTGCGCTGGGGCAGGGCGCGGTCGATGCGTGCAGCGTAAAAGTCGCCACGCCGTACCACCTCGGCAAACAGGCGCAGCTGGTTGCTGGTGCGGCTGCGTTCGCCGCGGATGCGTGCTTCAGGCAGTGCGGTTTCGCGCATCACATCCTGGATGAAGTCATCACCCAACGCGTCCAGTTCGCTGGCGATCGCGTCGAGAAAAGCGGCGCGTTGGTCCGGGCGGGTGCTGCGGTAGCTCGGGTAGGCCACCTCGGCGGCCTGGGCGGCGGCCTCCACCTCGTCGCCGGTCGCCTGGTGGAAGGCGTAGGGCAGTGCTTCACCGGTGTGGGCGTCGAGGCTGTGCAGCAGCACGTCACCGTGGCCACTGAGCTGGCCGGCGATGTGGTTCAGGCGGTGTTCGATGGACATTTCGTTTCCCGTTGGCAATGACAATCGTTGGTCAGGACTGTAGGGGGCGAACGGGGGGCTGAATAATGATTAATACGGATCGGGTGATAACGAGCAGTTATCACCCGGGTTCTCGCGATGCCCTGCAGGAGCGGTCATGCAAGGCGTCAGGGCTCACTCGGCCATCTGCAACTCTGGCAGCTTCACGCGCAACGCCCGGGTCAGCCCCAGTAGCACCAACAGGCCCAGGCCCATCCAGCACAGGCCGATGGTGAACGACAGGCTGGTCAGGCTGCTCCATAGCCACAACGTGCTGAGAAAGCCTAGGCCGGGAATGGCGCCGTACAGCAGGCAGTTGCGGCAACCGCGCAGTTTCTGGTCAACCAGGTAGTGCTTGACCACCGCCAGGTTCACCGCCGAAAAGGCGAACAGTGCGCCAAAGCTGATCATGTTCGCCACGGTATCCAGGGTGATCACCAGGGCGATCAGCGACAGCAGGCTGACCACCAGGATGGCAGTGGCCGGCACGCGCTTTTTCGTCACCAGCTGGCCGAATGCCCGCGGCAATGCGCCGTCGCGGCCCATGGCGAACAGTACGCGCGACACGCTGGCCTGGGACACCATGGCCGAGGCGAAGCAGCCGGCCACGTAGGTCGCGGTGAAGGCGGTTACCAGCAGCTCGCCGCCCACCCGGCGCATCACGTCGACCGACGCCGAATCCGGATCGGCGAAGCTGCCCCAATCGGGGAACACCATCTGCGCGCAATAAGACACCACCAGAAACAGCAGGCCGCCGATCAACGACACCGCCAGAATTGCCACGGGAATGCGGTAGGTCGGGTTACTGGTTTCCTCAGCCATGGTCGACACCGCATCGAAGCCGAGGAACGACAGGCACAGCACGGCGGCGCCGGTCATGATCAATGGCACGCTGAAGCCTTCGTGGTGCAAGGGGGCCAGCAGCGACACCGGCTCCGCCTGTCCGCTGAGCTTGAGAATGGACAGGGCGACGAAGACGATGATGAACACCAGTTGCACCACCACCAGGATCCAGTTGACCCGGGTGATCGACTCGATGCCGATCAGGTTGAGGAAGGTGACCAGGGCAATGGAACCCGCTACCCACACCCAGGCATGGATGGTCGGGAAGTATTCCGACATGTAGATGCCGATCAGCAGGTAGCTGAGCAGCGGCAGAAAGATGTAGTCGAGCAGCAGTGTCCAACCGGTGATGAAGCCGATATGGCTGCCGAAGGCCTTGCGCGTGTAGGTGTAGACCGAGCCGGAGTAGGGGTGGGCCTGGACCATGCGGCCATAACTGTAGGCGGTCAGCAGCATGGCGGCGAGCGTGAGCAGGTAGGCGGTGGGCAGGTGCCCTTTGGTCATCTGGGTGACCAGCCCGTAGGTGGTGAATACGGCCAGGGGCACCATGTAGGCCAGGCCAAACAGCACCAGGGCGGTCATGCTCATGGACTTGCGGAAGCGGCCGGTGCTGGTGCCGGGTTGCGAGGGTGCATGCGGGGCGGGGCTATGGGCTGTACTTGTTGTTGTATGCATTGCTAACTCCTGAAAAGGGATGCAGGACACCGCGGCAGGCGAGCAGGCTCGCAACCGTTAGGTGCTGTGCAAGGAGGTCGAGCGGAAAGCTCGCAGCGCTGGGGCGGGTTGATGCTCCCACACCCTGCAGGCACCCGGAATCACCCTTTGGGGTGAGCGGCCACTGCCCTTGCCCGGCTCACCCCAAAGGGTGATTCCGGTGCCTGCAGCCCCGTGGGAGTATCTGCTCAACGACGCACCGCACCGGCGGCGGTGCCACTGAGAAGAAACGGCAGGCTTACAGTGACTAATCAATTGCTTTCAGCACAATGGTTCGAGCACCAGGCCAAGGTCACCGAGGCGATCGGCCGGCCGGGCTTTGCCGCCAGCCTGTTTGCTGCATTGAGTGTGATACGGCCGATCCAGGCGACCACGGTGTACCTGTACCCACACGACGGCATGCCCTGTGCGCTGTTCGAGCAGGATGACAAGGCACCTTGGCAGCCCGAGGGCAATGTCAGCCGCTACCTGTCGGGCTTCTACCTGCTTGACCCGTTCTACGGTGCTTGTGTGGAACAGGTCGAATCCGGCTGCTACGGCCTGTTCGAAGTGGCGCCCGATCACTTCGAGGTCAGCGAATACTACCAATCGTTCTACCGCCACTCGCACCTGGAGGACGAACTCAACTACATCCTGCAGGTGGCGCCCGGGCAAAGCCTGGCGGTGTCGCTGGCCTTCACCGACAAGCTGGATGGGCAAAGCCGCACGCGGTTCGGGCTCATCACGCCTTGGGTGCTGGCGGTACTCGGCAAGCATTTTGCCGGGCTGGACAGCCGCGCAGGCCGCTTCGAGAACATCCTCGAGCAACGTATCCATGCCGCGCTGAACAACTTCGGCAGCTCGCTGCTGACCGAGCGTGAATGCCGTATCGCCCAGCTGATCCTGCGTGGTCACTCGACCAGGTCGCTGGCCGAGCGGCTGGGGGTGTCGGAAGACACCATCAAGTCGCACCGCAAGAACGTCTACGTCAAGCTCGACATCGGCACCCAGTCCGAACTGTTCTCCCTGTTCATCGACGCACTGGCCAATGCCCAGGGCGTGCTGGGCAAGGACCCGCTGGAAAGCTACATGGGCAAGCTGCGCTGAGCGCCAGCTGCCCTGCAACCCCACCGCAAAGGAAAACCAACAATGAACGCGCCTTTCGCCCCGCAACGCCAGACCCGTGACTACCAGGCAGCCGATGCCGCCCACCACATTCATGCCTTCCTCGACCAGAAGGCGCTGAACGCCGAAGGGCCGCGGGTGATCGTCGGGGGCGAACGCCTGCACCTGTGGGACAGCGAGGGCAAGCGTTACCTGGATGGCATGTCCGGCCTGTGGTGCACCCAGCTCGGTTATGGCCGTCGTGACCTGACGGCCGCCGCAGCCACGCAGATGGATCAGCTGGCCTACTACAACATGTTCTTCCACACCACCCACCCGGCGGTGATCGAACTGTCCGAGTTGCTGTTCAGCCTGCTGCCGGGGCACTACAGCCACGCGATCTACACCAACTCCGGCTCCGAGGCCAACGAGGTACTGATCCGCACCGTGCGCCGCTACTGGCAGGTGGTTGGCCAGCCAGGCAAGAAGGTCATGATCGGCCGCTGGAACGGCTACCACGGCTCGACCCTGGCGGCCACGGCGCTGGGCGGGATGAAGTTCATGCACGACATGGGCGGGCTGATTCCGGATGTGGCACACATCGACGAACCTTACTGGTACGCCGAGGGCGGTGAACTGACCCCGGCCGAGTTCGGCCGCCGCTGCGCCCTGCAGCTGGAGGAAAAAATCCTCGAACTGGGTGCCGAGAACGTTGCCGGCTTCATTGCCGAACCCTTCCAGGGGGCCGGCGGCATGATCTTCCCGCCGGAAAGCTACTGGCCGGAAATCCAGCGTATCTGCCGCCAGTACGATGTGCTGCTGTGCGCCGATGAGGTGATCGGTGGCTTTGGCCGCACCGGCGAATGGTTCGCCCATGAATACTTCGGCTTCGAGCCCGACACCCTGTCGATTGCCAAGGGCCTGACCAGCGGCTATGTGCCCATGGGCGGCCTGGTGCTGAGCAAGCGCATTGCCGAGGCGTTGGTGGAGCGCGGCGGGGTATTTGCCCACGGCCTGACCTATTCCGGCCACCCGGTGGCGGCGGCAGTGGCCATCGCCAACCTGAAGGCGCTGCGTGACGAAGGCATCGTGCGCCAGGTGAAGGACGACACGGGGCCGTACCTGCAGCGCATTCTGCGCGAAGTGTTTGCCGATCACCCATTGATCGGCCAGGTGCAAGGGGCCGGGCTGGTGGCGGCGCTGCAGTTTGCCGAGCACAAGCCGACGCGCAAGCGCTTTGCCAACGAGAACGACCTGGCCTGGCAGTGCCGCACCTTTGGTTTCGAGGAAGGGGTGATCATTCGCTCGACCCTGGGCCGGATGATCATGGCCCCGGCCTTGATCGCCAACCACAGCGAGCTGGATGAGCTGGTGGAGAAGACCCGGATAGCCGTAGACCGCACGGCGCGGCTGGTCGGCAAGCTCTAAGCCGCTGACAAGGGCAACCGGTTTCCCCTGTGGGAGCGGGCATGCCCGCGAACACCGGCGAAGCTGGTGCCATCCTCCGTGTCGCCTGATTCGCGGGCACGCCCGCTCCCACAGAGGAGGCGCGGCGCGCTTGCGGACTGTGTGGTACCTGTCACTTCCGCAAAAAATGATCGCCACCGCGGTCGCCTGGAGTACAAATGTACACCCTCGAATTCTGGCAACAACGCGCTTCGGACCTGTACCTGCCATCCAAAGCGCTGATCAATGGCAAACCCGTCAACGCACAGGATGGCGCCACCTTCGCAGCCATCAACCCCGCCACCCACAACGTAATGGCACAGGTTACCGCCTGCGGCCAGGCCGAGGTCGACCTGGCCGTCGCCAGCGCCCGTCGAGCCTTCGAGCACGGCCCCTGGCCGCGCATGGCGCCGGGCGAGCGCAAGAAGGTGCTGTTGCGCCTGGCCGAGCTGATCATGGCCCATCGTGAAGAACTGGCCTTGCTGGACTCGCTGAACATGGGCAAGCCGGTGATGGACGCCTACAACATCGACGTGCCGGGCTCGGCACATGTGTTCGGCTGGTACGGCGAAGCGCTGGACAAGCTGTACGACCAGGTGGCGCCCACGGCGCCCACGGCACTGGCCACCATCACCCGTGAAGCCCTCGGCGTGGTCGCGGCCGTGGTGCCGTGGAACTTCCCCCTCGACATGGCCGCCTGGAAGCTGGCCCCGGCGCTGGCTGCCGGTAACAGCGTGGTACTCAAGCCCGCCGAGCAATCACCGTTTTCGGCCCTGCGCCTGGCCCAACTGGCGCTGGAAGCGGGGTTGCCGGAAGGTGTACTGAACGTAGTGCCGGGCCTGGGCGAGCAGGCCGGGCAGGCGCTGGGCCTGCACCCGGATGTGGACTGCCTGGTATTCACCGGCTCCACCCAGGTGGGCAAGTACTTCATGCAGTACTCGGCGCAGTCCAACCTCAAGCAGGTGTGGCTGGAGTGCGGCGGCAAGAGCCCAAACCTGGTGTTCGACAACTGCCAGGACCTGGACCTGGCGGCGGAAAAGGCCGCCTTCGGCATTTTCTTCAACCAGGGGGAGGTGTGTTCGGCCAACTCGCGGCTGTACGTGCAGCGTGCCATCCACGATGAGTTCATCGAGCGCCTGCAGGCCAAGGCTCGCCAGTGGCTGCCCGGTAACCCGCTGGATCCGGCGAGCCGCGCCGGGGCGATTGTCGATGCCGAGCAGACCGGCCGCATCGAGGCCGCCATCGTGCGTGCCGGGCAAGAGGGCGCGCGATTGGTGTGTGGCGGCCGACGCCTGACCGTCGAAGGTTCGGACAACTACATCGAGCCGACCATTTTTGCCGGTGTCGAGGGCCGCATGAGCCTGGCGCGGGAGGAGGTGTTCGGCCCGGTGCTGGCGGTCAGCGCCTTCGACACCGAAGAAGAAGCGGTGCGCCTTGCCAACGACAGCATCTATGGCCTGGCAGCTTCGGTTTGGAGCGACGACTTCAACCAGGTGCACCGGGTAGCGCGGGCGTTGAAAGCCGGTACCGTATCGGTGAACACGGTCGATGCGCTGGATGTGACGGTGCCGTTCGGTGGGGGCAAGCAGTCGGGGTTTGGCCGCGATCTGTCACTGCATTCGTTCGACAAGTATTCGCAGCTCAAGACCACCTGGTACCAGTTGCGCGGCTGATGCCCTGATCATGGCCCACGTCGCCTATGTCGCGGTACAAAGCCTTGCACGCTCGTCTGTAAACGTGTTGCCGGCCCGGCAGAAAGCTCACGCGCACTCTACACTGCTGCAGAAATCAGCCAAGGCAATGTGCCGCACATGGAGTACCTGGGATGGGCTGCGTGTCGACGGGGCGTGTTGTTGGCAATACAGGACGTGGTATTTCACTGCAGTGGCTGGTGGCGCTGGCCATCGTGCTGGGCATGCTGCTGCTCGGCGCTGCCCTGGCCTGGCAGGGCTATCGCGGTATTCGCCAGACCCTCGTGGCTGCTGCTGGCGATGCCGCCCAGCAGGTTGCCAAGACCATCGATGAGCGCGCCAGGCGCCTGATTGAGCCGGCGCAAAGCAGCATTCGCCTGCTTGCCCACAACCCGACGGTGCACACCCAGGCACAGCGCCTGGATCGGCTGCCACAGCTGGTGGAAATGCTGGACGCCAACCGCATGCTCAGCGCCGCCTATCTGGGTTACCCCAGCGGCGAGTTCCTGCTGGTGCGTCGCCTGCATGACCCGCAGCTGATGCAGCGTTTCGCCGCTCCACCGGGCACGGCATTTCTGGTGCAGAGCGTCAGCCATGGCGAGGGCGCCGAGGTGCAGGGCGAGTGGCGTTTTTATGATCGGGCGCTGAACCTGTTGCAGGCCCAGGCCAAACCTGACTATCGCTACGATCCACGCCTGCGCCCCTGGTTCGCTGAAGCCACGGTACAACCCTCTACGGTGCTGACCCGCCCTTATGTGTTCTTCACCACCCGCGAGGTCGGCTTGACCATGGCCCAACGTAGCGTCGACGGTGGCGCCGTGATCGGCCTGGATGTCTCGGTCAACGACTTGGCCAGCGAGGCTCAGGACCTGCGCATGACCCCGGGTACCGAGATCGTGGTGCTCGATGACCAGGGCAACGTTGTGGCCTACCCGGACCCGCAGCGGGCAATCGTGCACGAAGGGCAAGGCGTGCGCCTGTCGCGTGTCGCCGAGCTGGGCGCTCCCAGCCTGGCGCGGCTATACGCTGACCTGCCCAAGGGCAACCAGCCTCAGCCTTATCAGGTGGATGGCCAGACCTGGTATGGCATTCGTGTGCATCTGACCACCCTGGCCGGGCACGACTTGTACGTGCTGATTGCCGTACCCGGCCACGAGTTACTGGTGGGGGCGCGCAAAGTCTTGTACGAGCAGTTGCTCTGGACCGTGGCGCTGATGGCCGTGCTGCTGGTGCTCGGCGGTGTGCTTGGCCGGCGCATTGGCCGCCCGCTGCGGCTGTTGCGCGAGCAGGTTCAAGGCTTGGCCAGTTTTGATTTCAGCCGTGAGGTGGGCGTGCACTCGCGGGTTTCCGAGGTGCGTGAGCTGAGCCGCGTGCTGAGCCGCATGTCCGGTACCATTCGCCACTTTCAGGCGATTACCCTTACGCTCAGCCGTGAGCGAAACCTGGAGCGCATGCTCGACGGCGTGCTGAACCATCTGGTAGAAGCTGCCGGGGGCGACGCCGGCGGGGTTTACCTGTACGACGCTGAACAGGCTTTGCTGCGCCTGGCCGCCTCGTGCCACGGTGAACACTACCCAAGCGAGTTGGCAGTGGATGAGGGCGCCCGGCAGCACTTGGCTGGAGCAGTGACCCAGGCCCTGGGCCTGCACGAGCGCAGCCTGGCCGTGGTGCTGAATGACCGTAGCCGGGCACTGTTGGGCATCCTGGTCCTGCACATGGATGAAAAACAGGCGCAGGAGCGGGTGGGCGAGCCATTCCGGCGCTTTGTCGAGGAGTTGTCCGGTGTGGCTGCAGTGGCCATCGAAACCCGCCAGTTGGTCGAAGCCCAGCAACGCCTGCTGGACGCCATGATCAAGCTGCTGGCAGACGCCATCGATGCCAAGAGCCCCTATACCGGTGGCCACTGCGAGCGGGTGCCTCAGCTGGCGCAGATGCTGCTGGATCAGGCAGTGGCAGCCGACAGCGGTCCGTTCGCCAGCTTCAGCATGACCGAGGCAGAACGGTACGAGTTCCGTGTGGCAGCGTGGCTGCACGATTGTGGCAAGGTCACCAGCCCCGAGTACGTGGTGGACAAGGCGACCAAGCTGGAGACCCTGTACAACCGCATCCACGAAGTCCGCATGCGTTTCGAAGTGCTGTGGCGCGATGCGGAGCTGGCCTACTGGCAAGGCCTGGCCAGTGGCGCCGACCAGCAGGTGCTGAAAGCCGCACTGCAGCGAAGCCAGGCCGAGCTGCAGGACGACTTCGCTTTCGTCGCCCAGGCCAACATCGGCGGCGAGTTCATGCAGGACACCGATATCCAGCGTTTGCAGGTGATCGGCAAGCGCCGCTGGCTGCGCCATTTCGATAACCGCCTGGGCATCTCCCGTGACGAGGCGGAGCGCCTTGTCGGCGTACCGCAGCCTGCACTGCCGACAGAGGAGCCATTGCTGGCTGATCGCCCCGAGCACTGCGTGCACTGGGGCACCCGCACGCCGCCGGTGGTCAAGGATGACCCGCGTAATATCTGGGGGTTCGACATGCACCTGCCAGGCCACGCCAGCAACTACGGCGAGTTGTACAACCTGTCGATCCGCCGTGGCACGCTGACTGACGAAGAACGCTTCAAAATCAACGAACACATCGTGCAGACCATCATCATGCTCAGTGCGCTGCCGCTCCCGCGCCAGCTCAAGCGGGTACCCGACATCGCCGGCAACCACCACGAAAAGATGAACGGCAGCGGCTATCCGCGCCGCCTGGGCGGGCAGGACCTGGGCATCGCCGAGCGGGTGATGGCGATTGCCGACATCTTCGAAGCACTGACGGCAGCAGACCGGCCTTACAAACCCCCGAAGACGCTGTCCGAATCGGTGAAGATCCTGGTGGCCATGGCCCGCGAGGGGCACGTCGACGGGCAACTGCTACAACTGTTCCTCAGCAGCGGGGTATACCGCCAATATGCCGAGCGCTTCCTGCGCACCGAGCAGATCGACGAGGTGGATGTGGTCTACTGGCTGGCGCAGATTCAGGAGCGCAGCGCAGCGAGACCTGTGAGCTGAGGGACGACAGCGCTGAAAAATCAGACCGCGTGGCGCTCGATTCAAGCGCCACGGCCTTTCCCTGCGTCCTCCTGCAGAGCGCCGACCACTCGGGTATTGTGGATCAGCTCACTCATACCCCTGCACCCCGGCAATGTGCCGCCCGGCGACATAGCCAAAGGTCAGCGCCGGCCCCAGGTTGATGCCACCCGACGGGTACCAGCCACCAAACACGCTGGCCATGTCGGTACCTGCTGCATACAGGCCTGCAATCGGTTGCCCGGCCTCATCCAGTACACGGGCATTGCCGTCGGTGCGCAACCCGGCAAAGGTGCCAAAACAGCCGGGCTTTACTTTCACCGCATAGAACGGCCCGTGCTCGATGGGCGCCACGCACGGGTTAGGGCCCTTGTGCTGTGGGTCACCCTGCTTGCGGTTGAACGGCGTGGAACCGCGGCCAAACGCCGGGTCCTGGCCGTTACGGGCATGGTTATTGAAGTCAGTGACCGTGGCGCGCAGCCCGGACGGGTCAATGCCGCAGGCCTGGGCGAGCTGCTCGAGCGTGGCGCCGCGTTTCAGGTAGCCGTTGCGCACATGCGGCCCTACCGGCAGCGGTGCCGGGCGGGCATGCCCCAGGCCATAGCGGCGCAAGAAGCGATGATCGCAAACCAGCCACGAGCACACCTCCTGGCCCTGCGGCACTGCAGCGACCATGGCCGACACATAGTCGTAATAGCCATGCGCTTCGTTGACGAAACGCTTGCCGTTGGCCAGCACACCGATAACGCCCGGTTTGCCGCGCTCGATAATGTGCGGGAAGTGGCCGACGCTGCCGTCGCGATACGGCACCTGTGAAACCGGTGCCCAGGCCACCGGCGACTTCAGGTCGGTGGCAACCACACCGCCGGCGGATTCGCCCAGGCGCAGGCCATCGCCAGAACACCCCTTGGGCGGCAGCGCCAGGTTGTCGTGGCCGCTGGCATCGCGCGGGAACAGTTGCTGGCGCCGGGCGTTGTCATTGGGGAAACCACCTGCCGCCAGCACCACGGCCTTGGCGCGGATCAGCTGCTCGCCCTGTGGCGTCGCGACCCACGCCCCGCGTACCTGGCCACCCTCGATCAGCAGGCGTTTGGCCGGCGCCGACGCTTGCAGGTGCACACCCAGGTCCTGTGCCGATTTAGCCAGGCGCGCCACCAGTGCCACACCGTTGACCAGGTGCATGGCCCGACCATGGCGGGCCAGGTGGTACAGGTGGCGGCCAAAGCGCTTGCACACGTGCAGCAGGGCTTTGGGTGAGCGGGTCATGTTGAGGAAGGCGGCAAGGTCGGCTCCGGCCATGATCGGCATGCCCATGAACGAGGTTTCGCGCATGGTCTTGCGCAAGCGTGGCAGCAGGGCGCCAACCTCGCGGGCATCGTAGGGCGCGGCGATCACCTGGTGGCCGCCAAGGGCTGCCCCCGGCGTATCGCCATGCATGTCCGGGATGCCGTTGCCGTCGGCAAACTGCAACGCCGTGTACTTCTCGAAAAACGCCACCATGTGCGGGCACGCCTCAAGGAAGGCATCGACGCGCTCGGCATTGTAGTTTGCCCCCAGCTCATGGCGCAGATAAGTCCGCGGCTGCTCGATGTCTTCCTCGATGCCGGCCCTGCGCGCCAGCGGGTTGCGTGGCACCCAGGCCCAGCCGCCGGACCAGGCGGTGGCACCGCCAAATACCGGTTCTTTCTCCGCCACGATCACCTTCTGCCCATGCCAGGCAGCCGTGACGGCCGCCGCCAGCCCGGCGGCGCCAGAACCTATGACCAGTACATCGCATTCGGTTTCGAGAGGAGCGGAAGGCATTGCGGGTTTCCTGTGCTTTTATTAGAACAATGTTCCACATTCTTATCAGCAGCGGGTGGTCCTGCAAGGTCAGGTTGGTCATGTCAGGCAAGAACTGGGCGATCATCGGACATTCGGGGTGGCCCGAGCTGCGCTGGCTAGCGACGATGTGGAATCATCTTCTAGAATTCGCAAAAAAATCAGGGACCTGTGACATGGCTGGTAGTCAGATCGAACGCGCCTTCAGTCTTGTAGAAAGCCTTACCGGTGAACCCCAAGGGCTGCCGTTACAAACCCTGGCCGAGCGCCTGGACATTCCCAAAAGCGCTGCCCACCGCATGCTCACTGAGCTGGTGCGGCTGGGCTACGTGCGCCAGAACCGGGAAAACAGCCGCTATCAGCTGTCGGCCAAGCTGGTAGCGCTGGGCTTTCGTTACCTCGCCAGCAACGGTGCCGACATCATCCAGCCGATTCTTGACCGCCTGGCCCAGGACAGCGGTGAACTGGTGCGCCTTGGGGTAATCGACGGTGCCCGGCAAACCTGGATCGCCAAGTCTCAGGGGGCCCGCTCCGGGCTGCGCTACGACCCGGATATGGGGCGCGACGCGCCGCTGTTCTATACCGCCTCCGGGCACGCCTGGCTGGCCAGCCTGGACGATGAGCAGGCGCTGCAGATGGTGTTGCGCCAAGGTATTGCCGACCCCGAACAGTTCGGCCCGAACGCGCCACGCTCCACCGACGAGCTGCTCGCCTACCTGCACCGCGCCCGCGAGCGTGGGTATGCCTGGGTCGAGGAAACGTCCGCCATCGGCACCTCAGCCCTGGCCGCAGTGGTACGTCGCCCGCAAAGTGACGAGGTGATCGGCGTGCTGAGCATCGCCGGGCCCAGCGCGCGGCTGGCACAAAGCCGCCTTACCGCGCTGGCACCGCTATTGCTGTCGGCGGCAGAAGAGCTGTCGGCGACCAGCCCCGCCAGCGAGCTGTTTGCCTGAGAGGATATTCCGGTCGATTACCGCACAGTCTGTTGCGCCCGTTCTTCTGAAAAGCTGAACTTGGTTCTAAATTGTCGAGTATGAATTTTGGAACCCGGTTTCAGAATTTCATAACAACAATGACAAGAGGACAGGCTGTTGAACGCACCCCTTCGTATTGCCTTGATTGGCGCCGGCATCATGGGCCGGCAGCATTACCAGCACTTGCGCAATGTGCCGCAAGCCCAACTGTGTGCGGTAGCCGACCCCGGCCCGCAGGCCGAGGCCTTCGCTGCCGAGTGCGGTGTTCCCTGCTTTGCCGACCACCGGCACATGTTGGCGCATGCGCGCCCTGAGGCAGTGATCGTCGCCAACCCCAACAACCTGCATGTCGCCACCGCCCTGGATTGCGTCGATGCCGGGGTGCCAGTGCTGGTGGAAAAACCGGTGGGCGTGAACCTGGATGAAGTGCGTGCTCTGGTGGAAGCCTCACGCCGCCGAGGTGTGCCGGTGCTTGTAGGGCACCATCGCCGACACAATCCGCTGATCGCCAAGGCGCACCAGGTGATCAACGAAGGCAAGCTGGGCCGTTTGATCAACGTTACCGCGCTGTGGCAGCTGCAAAAGCCCGACAGCTATTTCGAAACGCCCTGGCGCCGCGAGCCAGGGGCCGGTTTCTTGCTGACCAACCTGATCCACGACCTTGACCTGTTGCGTTACCTGTGCGGCGAGGTGGTGCAGGTGCAGGCCTTCACCCGCAACGATGTCCGCGGTTTTGCCAACGAAGACAGCGCCGCGGTGCTGCTGCAGTTTGCCAACGGTGCTCTGGGCAGCCTGACCGGGTCCGACGCGGTGGCTGCACCGTGGAGCTGGGAGCTGGACGCTGGCGAAAGCCCTGTGTACCCGCGCCAGGATGGCCAGCCGTGCTATCTGCTGGCCGGTACCCAAGGAGCACTGAGCATTCCCCAGCTCAAGCGCTGGCATTACGCCGAGGCAGGCTCGGGCTGGCATACGCCCCTGTTGCAAAGCTCGGAGAGCATCCCCGCCGGCGAGGCATTGACCCTGCAATTGCAGCATTTTGTGCGGGTTGCCCGGGGTGAACAGGCGCCGCTGATCGACGCTGCCGACGGGGGGCGCACACTGGCGCTGATCGAAGCGATAAGGCAGGCAGCCCAAAGCGGTCGGGCTTGCGCGCCCGAGCACATTGGCTGATACAACCTTACTATTGCGGGTGATGATAAATGACTGATCGAATTTTTTCCCTCGCGGCCCTGACGGTGCTCGAGCTGTCTCCACCGGACATGGTTGAGGCCGCCGCCCGAGCGGGTTACAGCCATGTCGGCCTACGGCTGGTGCCAGCCACCGAACAGGAGCGGCATTTCCCGTTGGTCGCCGATGCCGAACTGCGCCGGCAAACCCAGGCGCGCTTGCGCGACACGGGTATCAAGGTGCTCGACCTGGAGATCCTGCGTCTTGAACCGGCCACCTGTGTGGCCGATTTCGAAGCGATCCTGGCGGTGGGCGCCGAGTTGGGTGGTACTGAATTGCTGGTAGCGGGCAACGACCCCGACGAAGCGCGCCTGACCGAACGCTTTGCCGCATTGTGCGAGCTGGCGGCGCAATACGGCATTCACCCTCACCTGGAGTTCATGCCCTGGACCGACGTACGTGACCTGCGCCAGGCCATGCGGGTGGTGGCCAACGCCGACCGCGCCAATGGCTGCGTGCTGGTGGATGCCTTCCACTTCAACCGCTCCGGCTCTTCGCTGGACGACCTGGCGCAGCTGGCGCCGCAGCGCATGCGCTATGCCCAACTGTGTGACGTTGCTGGTCCGGTACCGGCCGACATGGACGAGATCCTGCGCCAGGCGCGTAACGAGCGACGCTTCCCGGGTGATGGCGATGCCGACCTGGTTGGCCTGTTGCGCGCCTTGCCGCCGAGCGTGCCGCTGAGCCTGGAAATCCCCACGCGGCAATTGCTGGAGCAGGGCATCAGCGGCGAACAGCGCGCGCGCATGGCGCTGGAGAAAGCCAAGGCGGTGTTGGCCGCGGTCTGATCGAGCGAACGTGGCGCATGGCACCGGCTGCGTCACGTTCGTGAGTGAATCCGCTCCCACGCCGAACATTGCCTTGTCGTTGTTGCTTCTCAAGAAACACCAAGCCAAAAAAAAGGGCCCGCAAGGGCCCCGTAGAGGTAAGTGGCTAGCGCTCTCAGGCGCTCTCGACCTTGCGCGGTGCCATGAAATACATCCACACCAACGCAAGGAAGTACATGGCCGGGATCATGGTAAACAGCACGGCATAGTTGTTGTTGGTAGCGGTCAGCACGCTGCCGACAATCTGCGTCATGAACATCCCGCCAATTGCCGCACACATGCTGCCGAAGCCGAATACGGTGCTCACCAGATGCTTGGGTGTGTAGTCCATCACCAAGCTCCAGATATTCGCCGTCCACGCCTGGTGCGCGCCCACCGCGATCGAGATGGCCGCCACCGCGACCCACAGTCCACTGGCGTTGGCGGCGAAGATGACGCTGAGCATGGTGCAGGCAAAGATCAGCATGGACACCAGCCGCGCTGTCGTGGCACGCACGCCACGGCCGATCAGCCACGACGACAGAATGCCACCCCCGATGCTGCCGAAGTCTGCCGTCAGCCAGATGATGATCAACGGGATCCCCATCTGGGTCACGTTGATGCCCAGGCTGTATTGCTGGTTCAGGAACGGCGGCAGCCAGTACAGGTAGAACCAGAACACCGGTGCGGTAATCGCATAGGCCACTGCAAAAGCCCAGGTGCCACGCAGGCGCAGGATACGGCTGAACGGCACGCGGGTCGGCTCGGGCTCATCATCCTGCTGGATGTACTGCACCTCGCTCTGACGCACGCGGGGGTGGTCTTCAGGGTTGTAGTACTTCAATACCCACAGCACGACCCACACCAGGCCCAGGCTGCCCATGGCGATGAACGCAGCCTGCCAGCCCCACACAGCCAGGATCAGCGGCAACAGCGCGGGGGTGACCATGGCGCCAACATTGGTACCGGCGTTGAACAGCCCCGTTGCAATGGCCCGCTCACCCGCCGGGAACCACAGGCGCACGGTCTTGACGCAGGCTGGGTAGTTGGCGGCCTCGGTCAGGCCGAGGATGAAGCGGCAAACCATGAAACCTGCCGCCGAGGTGGCCAGGCCGTGGGCACCCGTGGCCAGGCTCCACAGCAGTACAGCGAAGAAGAAGGCCCGTTTGACCCCGACCTTGTCGATCAGTCGGCCTTGCAGCAGAAAGCCGATGGCATAGCCGACCTGGAACCAGAAATTGATGTTGGCGTAGTCCATCGCCGTCCAGCTCATTTCCTTGGCCAGCACGGGCTGCATGATGCCGAGGGCGGCGCGGTCGATGTAGTTCAGGGTGGTGGCGAAGAACACCAGGGCGAGCATGCCCCAACGGGTCTTGCCGACGCCGAAGGCGCCGCGGAGCTTGTCGCCGATCGAGCCCTGGGACATCCGGGGCGCGGCGGGGGGGATCTTGGAGTGGTTCATAGACTGCTCGTTTCTTGAAATTGTATTCAGCTGCGGTGCTACGGGTACGTGACCATTTCCCAGGCAGGGGGGCACGCAAGGCCGGTGCATGGTGAGCAGTGAAGACGGCAGCGTCAATTCAAGAGACGGGCTACTGTTCGGTTATCGAACGGTTGCGTTGGCCTGCGGGCGCGGCAGGTATTCACGTCACTGAAGGGTAGAAGGCTTTGGCCCTGGTTGCCTGATGGGCGCAACACCGACATCAATGATGTGCACAGCCCCCGCTCAACGCTCTACCGGCCAGATACCCGAAGGTCATCCCAGGGCCAAGGGTAATGCCGCCGCTCGGGTAGTACCCACCCATCACGCTGTGCATGTCGTTACCCACTGCAAACAACCCGGGTATCGGCTGCCCTGCGTGGTCCAGTACGCGGGCTGAGGCGTCTGTGTCCAGGCCGGCGAAGGTGCCAAGGCTGCCTGGCAGCAGTTTCACCGCATGGAACGGCCCCTTCAGCAACGGCCGAAGCGACGGGTTAGGTGCCTGCTGCGGGTCGCCTTGAGCCCGGTTGTAGGCCGACGCGCCACGTAGAAAGGTAGGGTCTTCACCTTGTGCCGCATGATGGTTGAAGCCCGCCACCGTGCGCTGCAACTGCTCGGCGTCGATCCCGCAGCGCTGCGCCAGTTGCGCCAGGGTAGCGCCGCTGTGCAAATAGCCACTGCGCTGATAGAAGCGGGTAGGGAAGGGAAAGGGCTTGGCCCAACCGATGCCATAGCGCCGTTGCGCAGCATGGTCGCAGATCAGCCAGGCCTCCGGCTGCTCAGCCTGCGGCGTGGCGGCGAACAGCGCGTTCATGAAGTCGTGGTAGCAATCGGCTTCGTTGACGAAGCGCCGACCATCGCGGCGCACGGCGATGAAACCGGGCTTGGCACGGTCGATCAGGTGTGGGAAATGGCCATTGCGGCGCGGTACCTGCGATACCGGCGCCCAGGCGCCCCCGTGGGCGCCTGCCGCAGACACCCGCCCACCCGCCTGTTCGCCCAGGCGCAAACCATCACCGCTATTCTCCCTGGGCGCAGCGGAGTAATGCTGGTCACCGTCCGGCGCGTGCGGCATCAGTTGCGAGATACGCTGGCGATCATGTGGGAAGCCACCGCAGGCCAGCACCACACCACGCCGTGCGTAGATCGTTTGGCCATCGGCAAACAGCGCGCCGTTGACCCGTTCCTCGCACAACAACAGACGGCTGGCCGCTTTCTCGGTCAGCAATGTCACGCCACGATCAAGGGCGCTGCGCAGCAGGCGCGCCACCAGCGCGTTGCCATTGACCAGATGCAGGCCGCGACGGTGCAGCAGCAGGTCTCGGCCATGGCGCAACAGGCGCTTGCCAACATGCAGCGCTGCCTTCGGCGAGCGTGTGGCGTTGAAGAAGGCAGCCATGTCGGCACCTCCGGCAATGCCCATACCGGCCAGGCTGACGATGTCCAGCGGTGGGCGTAACGTGTGCAGCCAAGGCCCTAGCCGTCGCCCGTCGTAAGGTAATGCACACAGCGAGCGACCACCGCGTGCACTGCCATCGCCTTCACGCATGTCGGGCATACGGCTGCCGCACTGGAACTGCACGGCAGTGTGTTGCTGGAAGAACGCCACCATTTCCGGACCATGGCGCAGGAAGGCGCGTTGACGCGGGTCCAGCTCGCGGGTGTGGGTTTGCGCACGCAGATAGCGCTCCGGGGCATCGTCGGCTTCGACGATGCCTTCGGCGATGGCCAGAGGGTTGCGCGGTATCCACAACCAGCCCCCCGACCAGGCACTGGTGCCGCCCAGCTGGCTGGCTTTTTCCGCGACGACCACTGTCAGGCCGTGATGCGCGGCGGTTACGGCGGCAGCCAGGCCAGAGGCGCCGGAGCCGATGATGAGTACGTCACATTCAAGGGGGGGCATGGAAGGGGTCCGCTCGGCTGTTGGAAGAGGTGGCGTGTGGCTTACTGCAGCGGTGAGAAACCGGTCGGGCGCAGCAGCCGCGATTGCAGGCGCAGTACCGCGCCCAGCTCGCGGTTGCGTCGCGAGAATTCCGCCCAGCGTGAGTCTGCCGCCATGGCTGCGCGGCGCGCCATGCGGTCGTCGAGGCTGGCATAGCCCCAGATGTGTACCACTTGGTTGACGTCGCCGAACTCGCTGGTGAAAAAGCCCACCAGGTTGCCCAGGTGTTCGCTCTGCACCTCGAGTGCGTGGCTTTGGTACAGGGCCAGCCAGTCGGCCATTTTCAATGGGTCGAGGGTGTAGGTTCTGAGTTCGTAGTACATGCCGGTTTCTCCGTAGGGGTAGCCGGCGCCTGCAGGCGCGCGGTGATGTGGTTGGCAGCAAGCCAGCCGAAGGTGAGGGCAGGGCCCAGGGTGATGCCGGGGCCGGGGTAGGTGCCCTTCATCAGTGAGTTCATGTCGTTGCCGACCGCATACAGCCCGGGAATGGGCAAACCGCTGCGGTTCAGCACGTTGGCATCGGCGTTGGTCACCAGGCCACGGGCTGAACCGAGGTCGCCGGTGTGAATGCGGATGGCATAGAACGGCCCCTTGGTCAGGGGTGCCAAGCATGGGTTGGGCGTATGTTGCGGGTCGCCCATGTAGCGGTTGTAACTGTTGCCGCCTTTGCCAAATGCGCGGTCGATGCCATTGCTGGCATCGCTGTTGAACTGTGCAAGTGTTTGCGCAAACACCTGTGGATCGACGCCGATGGCCAGGGCCAGTGCCTGCGATGTGGTGGCCCGATACAGGTAGCCTGCGTCGATCAACGCCTGGTTGTTGACGGGCTTGGGCCGCGCCAGGCCAAGCCCGTACCGGTTCATTGCTTCGGCATCGCAGACCAGCCAGCAGCTGGCAATGCCGTTGGCGAACATGGTGTGCACGAAGTGGTGGTAGGAGTCGGACTCGTTGACGAAGCGCCGCCCGGCTTGGTCTACCGCAATCACGCCCGGCTTGGCGCGGTCGGTGACCAGGTGCGGGAAGCGCTCACGTTCACCATCGGCATGACGCAGTTCGGAAACCGGTGCCCAGAAAAAGTTGGCCGCCAGGCTCTCGCCCTCGGCTGCTGCCACGGCCTGGGCAAGGCGCAGGGCGGCTCCATCGTTGGCCGGTGGTGACATGGTCAGGTGCGGCGCCTTTTGAGCAGGGCGGTAGCCGGCGGCCATTGCGCCTGCTGCGAATCCGCCCATGGCACACACCACGCCACCACGGGCCATTACCCGCTCACGGCGGCCCTCGCGCTGTACGACCACGCCCGTGATCACGCCGTGCTCGGCGATCAGCTCCACGGCTTCGCTGCGCAACCACAACTGCGTGCCGTGGGCGAAGGCGCTGGTGGCCAGGCGGGCGATCAATGCGTTGCCGGTGGTAAGCCGGGTGCCGCGTGGGTGCTGCAGGCGGTCGCGCGCGTAACGCGCCATCAGCTTCAGGCAATGCCACAGCGACCTGGGTGAGCGGCGAATGCTGAGGAAATGCTGGATATCCACCCGGTTGACCATCATGCCGCCGAACAGCAGCATGCCGGGCGGTGGCATCTGCAGGTCCTTGAAGCGTGTGCCCAGGTGCTTGCCGTCGTATTCGACCATTTCCAGCGCCCGACCGAACTGAGTGGCGCCGGGTGCATCCGGGTAATAGTCGGGCGAGAGTGGGCGCAGGGCATAACGCAGTTCGGTGTTCTGCTCCAGCCAGCGCAGCGCTTGGTGGCCATGCTCGATGAAGGCATCGCCCAAGGCGGGGTCGTAGCCGTCGCCGATGACCTGCTTGAGATAGGTGCGCATTGCCTCGGGGGAGTCCTTGGCGCCGGCGTCACGGGCTTGGTCGGTGCCGTACAGCCACACCGCGCCGCCAGAAATCGCCGAGGTGCCGCCAAAGCGTTCGGCCTTTTCCACCACCAGCACCTTCAGCCCGCGGCGGGCCGCGGTGGCGGCAGCGGCAAAACCACCGGCACCGCTGCCCAGCACAACCAGGTCGAAGCTGTTGTGTGTGTGCTCCAGAGTCGTCATGGCTTCAGATCTCCAACGGTGTGACGCCCATGAAGGCGCCAAGGTGGCCCAGTTGGGCGAAGGCCATTTCCGGGCCAGTCTGGATCCTGCAACCTACTTGCCGCGCGCG
Source organism: Pseudomonas sp. KCJK9058 (assembly GCF_046230975.1). Taxonomy (NCBI): domain Bacteria; kingdom Pseudomonadati; phylum Pseudomonadota; class Gammaproteobacteria; order Pseudomonadales; family Pseudomonadaceae; genus Pseudomonas; species Pseudomonas sp. KCJK9058. The sequence goes on along the minus strand of NZ_JBJJLR010000027.1, from coordinate 2,714 downwards.
GTTCAGCAGCGGGGTTATCTCGGGTGAGGTGACCACGTCGGCGACCAGGGTGTCTGGCTGCAGGGTAGCCAGCAGGGCGGCGGACAGCGGCAGCTCTGCGCGGGTGCCCATACCGACTGGGGACGCGTTGGCCACCAGGTCGAAGTCTTCCAGCCCATTGAACTGTGTGCTGACCGTGAGCCCGGGGAAGCCGTTGCCGAGCAGTTCGCATACAGCACCCATGCGTGCTGTGCTGGGGTCGCTGAGGGTAATGCTGGCGATCCCTGCCTCAGCCAGTGCATAGGCAATGGCACTGCCAACACCGCCGCAACCGATCACCAGTGCCCGTTTGCCCGCCGGCTCGAAGCCATGCTTGTGCGCAGCGCCGAGGAAGCCGGCGCCGTCCACGTTGTCGCCCAGCAGGCGTCCGTCGCGCTCGCGACGTATCACATTGACCGAACCCAGGGCAGCTGCGCGCTCACTCAGGCCGTCCACGCGGTTGGCCAGCGCCTGCTTGTAAGGCACGGTGACCACGCAACCGCGCAGGTTCTGCCAGCCACGCAGGGTATCCGCAAAGCTGTCCAGCGCCGCCTCGTGCAGGTCGAAGGGCAGCATGGCGAGGTTGCAGTTGTTGTGGTTGAACCAGGTGTTGAAGTTTTCCGGAGACTTCACCTGGGCGATGGGCGAACCGACGATGGCGACCAGTTCAGTGGAACCTCGAATCATGCTGACCTCCTTATTGGCGTTGTTATGGAGGCAAGGGTGAGGCAGAGGGACGCGTGCAACAATGCGTCAAGCGGCCACTTAATGCGATAATCGCAGTCATGATCCGGTTATCGCAGTAATCGGCTGTTTTTGTTCCTCTGGTAGCGAGTCGAATGCATGAACACACCCGCCATCCATCCCCGTGACTTGATCGCGGGCTTGCAGAAAGGCCTGGCGCTGATGCAACTGTTCAGCGCCGAGCAGCCGCGCCTGAGTGTGCCGCAGGCGGCCAGGTTATCTGGCCTTACGCCCAGTGCGGTGCGGCGGTTTCTGCTGACCTTGGTGCACGAGGGCTTTGCCGAAACTGACAGCCGGGAGTACTGGCTGACCCCCAAGGCCTTGCGCATCGGCCAGGCCTATGTGGACTCGGCGCAACTGCCGCGCATGCTGCGGCCGATTGTTGAACAGGTGGCGCGGCAGACCCAGGAGCACGTATCGGTGGGTACCCGCGATGGCGATGAGATCATCCATCTGGTGCGTAGCCGGTATAGCCATGTGGCGTCTTTGTCGATCAGGCCGGGCTCGCGGGTACCCATGTATTGCACGGCCGGCGGGCGGGTCTGGCTGGCCTGGCTGGAAGAGGGGGAGCGGGACGAATACTTTGCCCGTCAGCCGCTGCGGGCGTTGACGCCTTACACACTGACAGACCGGGCGCAGCTGGGCGCTGAGCTGTTGCGCGTGAAGGGGCAGGGGTTCTGTATCGTTGATCAGGAATATGAAATCGGTATGCGGGTGCTGGGGGTGCCATTGCTGGGACGGGCCGGTCAGTTGAAAGCGACGCTGACCATCACGACTCATGCTTCGCGGTTGAGTATTGATGAGATACGGTTGCGGTATTTGCCGACCCTGTATGAGGCACAGGCGTTGCTTCGGCCAGTGCTGGATTGACGCAGGCATGGCGCAGTCTGCGGGCATGGCGCCATGCGTGTGAGAACGGGGCACCCAGAAAGGTGGCTTTGCTCGCCATTTGGGCCGCTGGACGGCCCAAACCTGTTGACTGGCAGGCTTCAGCATCCGGCTCGGTAGCCGGTAGTGGCTTTCAATTAATGAGCCAACCCTGGTCCCCCTCGATCAACGTCCCTCCATGACTGGTGGTGTCACCCTCCCTTGCTGCGGGGTGGCCCTCGATGATTGTGCAGGCAGCGCCGGTTTCGATAACGGCGCCACAACTGATGCGATCGCCCACACGAGCGACGGCCTTGCCATCCACGAATGTTGCATTTGCGCCGGTTTCCACAGTGCCTTCGCCATGGAGCGGGCAGCTATGACGATGGCCTACCAGTACGATGGGTTTCATTTGCGCTTCCTTTTGCCGGGTTGAACGGGGGCTTCTTCGAAGGCTGCTGGTGGCGGTGGCGCTGCTCGGACGTTGAACAGGCGGCAGATGCCATACCAGCAGAGGGCGACGGAGAGGTTGTAGGGAAACAGCACGGCCCAGAACGGCAATTGCCAGTTCTTTTTGCCCTGCATTTCACCGGGCTCGCCGGTTCGCCAAGGGGCATAGTGGCGCCAGGCTTCTGCCGGGGTCAGGCAGATGGCGTGAAGTGGCTTGTGCCACCAGTTGGGTTCACCGGGCGGGGGGAGTTTGTCCGGGCCGTGGTCCATGAAGTGGCGGAGGTATTCCCACACTTCGGCCACATGCTTGACGCCGGGTTCGGTGGGTTCGTTGCTGTCGATCCAGAGGCAGTCTTTTTGATGCAGGCTGCCGTCTTCCCGCCGGGGGGCGAAGGCGAGGGCATAGCTGGTGCTGAATGATGAGCCGCCGTATTCGGTGCGTTTGAAGATGCCACCTCCGGTGTTAGCCCATTCGAATACGAGTACCTTGCTCAAACGTTGGTAGTAGATTTTTTGGGTTGATCGATTGAAGCAGAAAATTGATAAGCGTTTTATGAAATATATTCGATAGGCTAAGAATGGGAGGAAGATTAAAGGTGCAATTAGTGTAAGGAGGATAAAGGTATAACTAAAGG